>JAVKMA010000148.1:0-2681 GCA_031538685.1 Burkholderiaceae bacterium
CGCGGCAATACGCTAGACGCGCTGGCACGCGTCACCGATATTGTGTTTGATAAAACTGGTACTTTGACTGAAGGTCAATTTAAATTGGTTTCGGACACGATGTTAGGACCGGATGATGCGGCCTTGTGCGCGCGTTACGTTCATGCCTTAGAGGCGCACACCAGCCATCCTTTGGGTCTAGCCTTGATTCAAGCACTGCCGCATGATTTTGATGCGCCTGCAATCATTTTGCACAATCATCGCAATCTGATTGCAGCGGGCGTGATGGCAGAAATTAAAGAGGACGATGGGAGGCGTGCTGTACGCCTGGGCACATTTGAATTTGTCGCCCAAGCTTGGTCAGACGAAACTCGATCGAGGCTGAGCGCGAAAAATGAACAATACTTTATCGAGTCTACCCAGCATTGGGGGCACAGCACCATTTTTTTAGCTGATCAAAACGGACTGTTAGCGCGCTATGTTTTTAGCGATCAACCGCGTCCTTACGTCACCGAATTTCTGCGCGAGTACACGCCCTATCGTTACCACTTGTTATCGGGCGATCGGAAAAATACCGTGGCATGGTGGGGGCAAAAATGGGGAATCGCAGCACATGGTGGCCTTAACCCCCAAGACAAAGCAGAGTTTGTGCGCGCATTACAAGCGCAAGGTCATTGCGTTTTGGCGATAGGCGATGGCGTCAATGATGCACCCTTGTTAGCACAAGCAGATGCCTCGATTGCGCTGGCCAGTGGCACACCCTTGGCTCAAGGCGCCGCCGCGATGATCGGAACGACGAACGATGTGCGCATGATCACAACGGCTATTTCAATCTCAAAAAAAATGCGCCGCATCACCCATCAAAATTTAGTTTGGGCCTTGATGTACAACGGAATAGCGCTACCGCTAGCGGCGTTTGGCTACGTTACGCCATTAAATGCCGGAATCGGAATGTCTTTATCGTCTTTGTTTGTAGTTTTCAACGCCGCGCGTTTGCGTTAAGGGCCCTTAAATCGAATGAGTATTAAACGTGCGAATCTTGCGTAATGGCGGATCAAAAATCCTTGAACATTTAATTCAATAAACCTTCCAAAGTTTTCACATCGACGCGCGTCATCAAATGCTGGTAAGGCGCAATTCTTCCATTCAAAGGCATATCGACACCCACCCACAACCACGCGGCATCATCACCGCCCAACCACGCCTGAACTTTTTCTATCGTTTGAGGCAAGACCGGTTTAAGCGACAAAGACAACAAACGAAAGGCCTCCAAAATCGTGCTACAGACTTCATGTAAACGCGCCTTGTCCGTCACTGATTCTGATTTTGCCAACACCCAGGGTTTTTCTTGATCGACATATTGATTGATTAAATCAGCTTGACGCATGATCTCGCGCAAGACGCGACCGTATTCGCGTTTTTCGTACCAGCTTGGAAAATCACGCACAACCGCGCGTAAAGGTGCAATCACAGTATCGTTAATTAGACCCACCTGACCGGCAAAATGTTGCAACAAAAATCCGCTGGAACGGCTCGCCAAATTTACGTACTTGCCCACCAAATCGCTGTTGATGCGTGCAGCAAAATCATCAATACCAAAATCAATGTCTTCAACCCGTTCTGATAATTTGCTCGCCAAGTAATAGCGCAACCATTCTGAGTTAAGTCCCAACTCCAAATACCTCAGCGGCGAGATTCCAGTGCCACGCGACTTTGACATTTTGGCGCCAGAGACTGTAATAAAGCCGTGCACAAAAATATTATTGGGCAATTTTTGACCCGAAAATCGCAACATCGCCGGCCAAAACAAAGTGTGAAAATAAATAATATCTTTGCCAATAAAGTGATATTGCTCGCTGTTTGGGTCGGCTAAAAACTCTGTGCAGTCTTGATTTTTGCTTTTGAAATAACTGTCCAAGGATGCTAAATAGCCAATTGGCGCATCCAGCCAAACATAAAAATACTTTCCTGGTGCATCGGGAATTTCGATTCCAAAATACGGCGCATCGCGACTGATGTCCCAATCGGTTAACGCCGTTTGGCCTGATTCATCATCGTTTAACCACTCTTTCACTTTGTTCGCGACTTCGGGTTGCAGCTTGCCATCTTGACTCCATTGGCGTAAAAAACTGACGCACTGATCATCTGACAATTTAAAGAAAAAATGTTCTGAACTTTTTAATAAGGGCGTCGCGCCGCTTAACACCGAATAAGGATTTTTCAATTCTGTCGGCGCATACACCGCACTACACACTTCACACGAATCACCATATTGATCCGCCGCATCACATTTAGGACAAGTCCCTTTAATAAATCGATCTGGCAAAAACATATTTTTTTCGGGATCAAAAAATTGCTCAACTTGACGCGTCGTGATGAGCTTGGCTTGATCGCGCAAAATACGATAAATTTTGTGACTCCACTCAGTATTTTCAACACTGTGCGTCGAGTGCCAGTGATCGAAAGATAAATCAAAGCCTTGTAAGTACTGGGCGCGCGAAGCTTGTACTTCACTGACAAATTGTTCCGGTGAGATCCCTATTTTTTGCGCGGCAATCATGATCGGCGCACCATGTGCGTCATCAGCGCCGACAAAATGCACTTCATTGCCGCCCATCCGCAAAGCCCGCACCCAAATATCTGCTTGGATGTACTCCATGATGTGGCCCAGATGAAAGGCGCCATTGGCGTAAGGCAGTGCA
>JAVKMA010000149.1:0-4520 GCA_031538685.1 Burkholderiaceae bacterium
CGATTGCCACCACAACGTCGAGCATTAACGTGGCGGCGCTGCTGCGCAAGGCCATTGGCGCTGATTGGCGGACGTATTTCGCCGTGATTGAAGACGCATCTACCGCCGCGATTAAAAAGCCACACCCACAGGTGTATTTGCAGACACTCAAACATTTGAACTTGCCAGCCTCGGCTTGCGTGGCATTTGAAGACTCGGCCAACGGCTTGCAGTCGGCACTGGCGGCGGGTTTGCGCGTGGTGGTCACGCCCAATCGTTTTACCGCGCATCACGTGTTTACAGGGGCAAGTTTGGTGCTGCCCGATTTGTCTGGCACTAACCTTGCGCGCCTAAAGAAAAACTTCTAAAGCAAAATTTTTAAGCCTTCATCATCATGACTACATCTAGCCCCAGCATCGTGCCTCCCAGCATCATCCCGCCAACTATCCGCCTTGCACCCTCAATTTTGTCGGCCGACTTTGCGCGTCTGGGCGACGAAGTGCGGGCAGTTGAGGCGGCAGGCGCGGATTTGATTCACTTTGATGTCATGGACAACCACTACGTGCCCAACCTCACGATAGGGCCTATGGTGTGCCAAGCGATTCGTCCGCACGTCACGATTCCGATTGATGCGCACCTGATGGTCGAGCCTGTGGACGCGCTGATTCCGATGTTTGCCAAAGCAGGTGCGAATATCATTACCTTTCATCCCGAGGCGTCGCGCCACGTCGATCGCACGCTGTCCTTGATTAAAGAACAGGGTTGCAAAGCGGGACTGGTGCTCAATCCTGCGACGCCTTGGCAATGTTTGCAGCACGTAATGGACAAGCTGGACATCGTGCTCTTGATGAGTGTGAACCCAGGCTTTGGCGGCCAGTCATTTATCGAATCGACCTTGCCCAAGCTGGGCCGTGTGCGCCAACTAATTGATGCCTACATGAACGCAGGCGGGCAACCCATTTGGCTGGAAGTGGATGGCGGGGTGAAGGTGGACAACATCGCCCGCATCGTGGCAGCAGGTGCTGACACCTGCGTGGCAGGCAGCGCCGTGTTTGGCAGCAAAGACGCGGACGGCGGTTACCGCAGCGTGATGCAGTCGCTGCGCGAAGCGGCGCGAGAGCCATTTTTGGCAGATAGCGCCGATCATCCGCCCTCGATGGAATGACCCTCGCGCGCTGAAAAAAAACGGCTAAATAACGACTAAATAAATTGAGACTCCTGCTATGAATTTCCCTCCTAACTCCGTAAATACGCTGTCACCGCGGGCCACTTTGACGCAATTTTTAATTGAAGAGCGGCGGCGTTTTCCAAAGGCCAGCGGTGACTTCAACGCCCTTATTTTGGATGTGGCAATGGCCTGCAAAGCGATTGCCAAAGCCGTGGCCTACGGCGAGCTGGGCGGCTTGCAGGGCGACTTTGCGGCAGACGCTGGCGGCAGCGTGAACGTGCAAGGCGAGACGCAAAAAAAACTGGATGTCCTGAGCAACGATTTGTTTATCGGCATGACGCAGTGGGCGGGGCATCTGGCGGGTATGGCGTCCGAAGAAATGGAAGCACCCTACCAAATTCCCGCGCAGTATCCACGCGGTAAATATCTGCTGGTGTTTGACCCGCTGGATGGTTCATCGAATATCGATGTCAACGTATCGGTGGGCAGTATTTTTAGCGTGCTGCGCTTGCAGGATGAGACACCAAGCGATGACGCCAAATCGCGCAAATCGGGCAAAGCAGGGCGCGATGTGGTGGCAGAAGATTTTTATCAGTCAGGTACAACGCAAGTGGCGGCAGGCTATGCGCTGTATGGCCCGACCACCATGTTGGTACTGACAGTTGGCAGCGGCGTGCATGGCTTTACGCTTGATCCGCAGTTGGGCGAATTCATGCTGACGCATTCCAATATGCACATCCCCGCAGATACGCAGGAGTTTGCGATCAACGCATCCAATAGCCGCTTTTGGGAAGGCCCCATCAAACGCTATGTGGATGAATGTTTGGCGGGAAAAACGGGCGTGCGCGGTAAAGATTTTAATATGCGCTGGATTGCCTCGATGGTGGCAGAGGCGCATCGGATTTTGATGCGCGGCGGCGTGTTCATGTATCCGCGTGACAACAAAGACCCCAGCAAAACAGGGCGCTTGCGTTTGCTCTACGAAGCCAATCCGATTGGCATGATCATGGAACAAGCTGGTGGGCGCGCCAGCACTGGGCGCGAGCCTGTACTGGGTGTCAAACCCACCAACTTGCACCAGCGCATTGGCTTTATTTTTGGTTCCAAAAACGAAGTAGAGCGAATCGAACGGTATCACCGCGAACCCGCGCCACTACTGGACGACAGCCCTTTGTTTGCCAAGCGTAGCCTCTTTAACGATTAGTTGTTCGCGCTTACCCAATTTTTACTTCAGGAGTTTTTATGTCAGAACGTCATCCTATTATTGCGATCACAGGCTCGTCAGGCGCGGGGACCTCAACGGTGACACGAACGTTTTCAAATATCTTTCGCCGCGAAAATATCACGGCGGCAATTATTGAAGGCGACAGTTTTCACCGTTATGACCGCAAAGAAATGAAGCAGCGCCTGGCTAAAGCTGAAGAGGCGGGCGACAAGCACTTTAGCCATTTTGGCCCCGACAATAATTTGTTTGGTGAGTTAGAAAGTTTGTTTCGTGATTACGCCGCGACCGGACAGGGTAAATCGCGCAAATATCTGCACAACACCGAAGAAGCCGCGCCCTACCAACAAGAGGCCGGCACCTTCACACCGTGGGAAATTTTGCCCAACAACACCGACATGCTTTTCTACGAAGGCTTGCACGGCGCGGTGAGCACGCCCGAACACAATATTGCCGCGCACCCCGATTTGCTGATTGGCGTTGTGCCGGTGATCAATTTGGAATGGATTCAAAAACTGTACCGCGACAAAAATATGCGCGGCTATTCCGCCGAAGCGGTGACCGACACCATCTTGCGTCGTATGCCCGATTACGTGAACTACATTTGCCCGCAGTTCACGCACACGCACGTCAATTTTCAACGCGTACCTATGGTCGATACGTCTAATCCATTTGTCGCGCGCGACATTCCCTTAGCTGACGAGAGTATGGTGGTGATACGTTTTGCTAATCCTAAGGGCATTGATTTTCAATATCTGCTCAATATGGTGCACGACAGTTTTATGTCACGCGCCAACACCATCGTGGTGCCTGGGGGCAAGATGGAAATCGCGATGCAATTAATTTTCACACCATTTGTATGGCGCATGATGGAACGTAAAAAACGTGCTTTGGGTTTACTATGAAAAATCTTTCTTCTGAACTGAATTCATCTATGACAAGGCAAATGGCCAACGCCATTCGCATTTTGGCGGTGGACGCTGTCGAGGCCGCCAATTCGGGGCATCCCGGTGCGCCTATGGGCATGGCGGATATTGCGCAAGTGCTGTGGTGCAATCATTTGCAGCACAACCCCGTCAATCCTGCGTGGGCCAACCGCGATCGCTTTGTGCTCTCTAACGGACATGGTTCGATGCTGATTTATGCGCTGCTGCATCTCACGGGGTATGACTTGCCGATGCGTGAGCTGCAAAACTTTAGAAAGTTGCACAGCAAAACGCCAGGCCACCCCGAAGTGGGCATCACCCCTGGTGTTGAAACTACGACGGGGCCGCTCGGTCAAGGCATCGCCAACGCCGTGGGCATGGCGCTGGCAGAAAAAATGTTGGCCCAAACGTTTAACCGCAAGCAAGGCGATGCAACTAAAGGCGATGCCGCATTCAACATCGTTGATCACCACACCTATGCCTTTTTGGGCGATGGCTGCATGATGGAGGGCATTAGCCACGAAGTGTGTTCGCTGGCAGGAACCTTGCAACTATCCAAGCTGGTAGCGTTTTACGACGACAACGGCATCTCGATTGATGGTCATGTGGACGGTTGGTTTACCGACGACACGCCGGCACGTTTTCGCGCCTACGGCTGGCACGTGATTGAAGCGGTGGATGGGCACGACAGCGACGCAATTGATGCGGCGATTCTTGCCGCCAAAAAACAAGCCACTTTGCCGCAAGGCAAGCCCACCTTGATTTGCTGCAAAACCGTGATTGGTCAAGGTTCGCCAGGCAAAGCAGGTACGCATGATGTACACGGCGCTGCGCTGGGTGCGGCGGAAATTGCGGCGACACGCAAACAGCTCAATTGGCCGCACGCGCCTTTTGTGATTCCAGAGGACATTGCCAGAGCTTGGGATGCCAAAGACAAAGGCGCGAATGCGGAGCGGGCGTGGCGCGTTCAATTTGAAGCCTATCGCACGCAATTTCCCCAGCTTGCCGATGAATTTGAACGCCGCATGGCGGGCGAACTCAGCCAAGATTACGTGCAAGGTCTGCCTGCGGTTTTGACCGCGATTGCCGCAAAATCTGATGCGGTGGCAACGCGCAAGGCGAGTCAAAATGCACTCGATTTAATTGCGCCACTCGTGACGGAGTTTTTTGGCGGCAGCGCTGATTTAACTGGCTCTAACCTCACCAATTTCAAGGGCTGCGTGCG
>JAVKMA010000150.1:0-13342 GCA_031538685.1 Burkholderiaceae bacterium
CGCTTGATACGATAGCAAGTGACCCATCCGTATCATGGAACTCGGCATGCAAGCGGGCCGCACATTCCTCGGCTTGCGCCAGGCCGATCGAATTCAGCGGAATATCGCTATGTCCTTGAATCCGCCCCACCGCGTTCCAGTCAGTTTGGCCGTGACGCACTAACAAAAATTTTATGGTCGAATTCAAAACTGTCGTCTCCTGCACTATCAATCTCCGCCCAGGTTAATGCTCAGGTCAAGGTTCAAGTCAAGATTCAAGTCAAAATAATGCGCGCAAATTTTCGTTTGCCCACTTGCAAAACAAACTCGCCCGCAGCAAGTTGTTGTGCCCGATCACGCACGACTTCACTATTTAAACGCACGCCACCTTGATCAATCATACGATTACCTTCAGAGCTTGAAGGCACTAGGCCGGCTTGTTTTAACACTTGCGCAATACTCATTGGTGCGCCCGCAATGCTGACGACATCGATGTTTTCCGGAATTCCGCCTTGCGCACGCAAATCAAAGTCGGCCAAAGCCGCATCTGCCAAACTTGCCGAATGGAAGCGCGTCACAATCTCTTGCGCCAATAAAACTTTGTAATGACGCGGATTGGCACCCTCTGCAATCGCTTTTTTGTAGGACTGAATTTGCTCAATCGAACTAAAAGACAAAAGTTCAAAATAACGCCACATCAAAACATCTGAAATTCGCATCAACTTGGCAAACATTGTGTTCGCCGGTTCTGTGATGCCAATATAGTTAGCTTTAGATTTAGACATTTTTTCGACACCGTCTAAACCTTCTAGTAAGGGCACTGTCAAGATACATTGGGGCTCTTGACCGTAATCGCGCTGCAATTCACGTCCAACCAATAAATTAAATTTTTGATCCGTTCCGCCCAACTCTAAATCAGATTTCAGGACGACCGAATCGTAAGCTTGCATCAGCGGATACAAAAATTCATGCACGGCAATCGGCATGTTATTTTTATAACGCTGAGCGAAATCATCACGTTCTAACATTCGTGCGACGGTATAGCGCGACGCTAATTGAATAATGCCGCGCGCACCCAAAAGATCGCACCATTCGGAGTTATAACGCACTTCCAAACGTTCCGAATCCAGCACCAGCGCGGCTTGCCGGAAATAGGTTTGGGCGTTAGCTTCGATTTGTTCGTGAGTCAAAGGCGGGCGCGTACTGTTGCGTCCCGTCGGATCACCAATGGTCGCCGTAAAGTCGCCAATCAGAAAAATAACGGTATGCCCCAAGTCTTGCAATTGGCGCAACTTGTTCAACACGACCGTATGACCCAGATGCAAATCGGCCGCAGTGGGATCAAGGCCTAATTTAATTCGTAAAGCCTGTCCGGTGGTTTCGCTGCGTTGCAGCTTGGTGACGAAATCGGCTTCGACCAACAACTCATCGATCCCGCGTTTAATTTGCGCAAGGGCTTTTTGTACGGATTCAGAAGGCGGTGTGGCGACAGAGGGGGCTTGAGTCACGGTAAAACGCTTTTGAGTAAAGTATTAATCCGCGCCGCCTCGCTTTCGGTACGATCGTATTGAAACACCAGCGTCGGCACCTTGTACAGCGTGATTTGACGCGCCAACACACTGCGCATATAGGGCGCTCGTTGATTCAAAAACTCAGTCACGTCGGCGGCCGTCGCTTCGTTGAGCACGGAAAAAAATATTTTTGCTTGCGAAAAATCTCGATTCAACTGCACCTCGGTCACCGACACCAAACCCGCCAACTTCAATCGCGGTTGATCCTGCGACTCGCGCATCAACCAAATGGCCAAATCAGATTGAATTTGATCGGCCAATCGTAAACCACGATTGGGAGAAGACTTTGCGCGCATGATTTATTTTGCAGAAGGACGCCACACTTGACCGATCGATATTTTGGTCAGTTTCTTTTGATCTCCATACCAAAAGTTAACCAGGCCGCGCGACACCAATACTGACGAGAAAATCGAGGTCAGAATCCCGATGGTATGAACCACCGCAAAACCACGCACAGCCCCAGAACCAAACGTTAACAAGGCCAAGCCCGCAATCAAAGTCGTGATATTAGAGTCCAAAATGGTTGCCCACGCACGCTCAAACCCTGCCGTAATCGCCGCGTGAGGGCTCAAGCCTGCCCGTAACTCTTCTCGCACCCGCTCGTTAATCAAAACGTTTGAGTCAATCGCCATACCCAAAACCAAGGCCATCGCCGCAAATCCAGGCAAGGTCAAGGTCGCTTGCAATAAGGATAAAACACCGACCAGCAACAATAAGTTCACCGCCAAAGCCAGCACACTAAAGGCGCCAAATAAAAGGTAATACAAGATCATGAAAACCGCGACTGCGATAAAACCATAAAGGGTGGAATTGAAGCCTTTCTTGATATTTTCTACGCCCAATTGCGGGCCAACCGTCCGCTCCTCAATAATTTCCATCGGCGCCGCCAGAGATCCGGCGCGCAACAACAAGGCTAAATCATTGGACGCGCCCGCCGACCCCATTCCGGTAATTTGAAAGCGCGAACCCAAAACATCACGAATCGTCGCAACCGTTAAAACTTCTCCCCTACCTTTTTCAAACAAGACAATGGACATTGATTTGCCGACCTTGTCACGCGTTGCGTCACGCATTTTGCGTCCGCCCTCACCATTCAAATCAATACTCACCGCAGGATTTTGATTTTGGTCAAAGGTTGCCGAGGCGTTAGAAATATAGTCACCGGTAATGATCGGTTCTTTTTTCAAGACCACTGGCGCATCACGGCCAATTTTGAATAATTCGCTATCTGTTGGAATCGATGCGGTCAGTTCGCTACCGCGCGCAATCGACTCATCAACCATTCGCACTTCCAAAGTTGCAGTGCGTCCAATAATGTCTTTGGCGCGACCGACATCTTGCACACCGGGCAACTGCACCACGATGCGATCCGCTGCCTGCTGCTGAATCACCGGCTCCGCCACACCCAATTCATTGACCCGCTTTGACAAGGTTGCGATATTTTGCTTAACGCTGTCGGCTTGCGACGCGATCAAGGCTTGCGCCTTTAAGGTGAATACGACTTTGGTGCCTTCGGGAGTTGCGATCGCTTGACCCTCTAGATCATTGTTTTGCGATAACACTTTTGCCAGCGCCGCCGCCGCGACTGTCGCGTCACGAAAACGCACTTCAACCGTTTTATCCACACGAGAGACCAAGCCGTCATAACGCAAATTAGCTTCACGCAAAATGCCACGCACTTGCGCGACAGTGCCGTTCAAACGTTTTTCTAAAACCCCTTGCATATTGACCTGCATCAAAAAATGCACGCCGCCACGCAAATCAAGCCCCAAATACATGGGTAAAGCACGCATGCTTTGCATCCAACTCGGTGTATTCGATAAAAGATTGAACGCAATAATGAATTGCGGATCGGCAGGATCAGGATTAAGCGATTTCTCTAAAGCCAGACGCGCACGAAATTGCGCGTCGGTATCGTTAAAGCGAATTCGCACCGATGGGTTAGCGCCCACTTCGTATTGAACGGTCGAGTATGGGATTTGCGCTGATTGCAGGCTTTTTTGTGCCTGATCAAGCATTGACACATCTACTTTTAATGATACTTTTGCGCTGCTGATTTGAACCGCTGGCGACTCACCAAAAAAATTAGGGATAGTGTAAAAAATACCCAAGATCACCACAATAATGATCATCAGGTTTTTCCAAAGAGGATAACGATTCATACGAGCACTGGAAAAAATAATAACACCTCAACGGTGTAACGACATCTGCACAACGGCATTTGTCTAACTGCGTCTATGCAACTGCGCGCGACAAGGCGATTCACAACTAAGCGATTAACTCACTGATATGCCGCACATCAAAAGCCGATTAAATCGTTCCGGGAGGCAAGAGAGCGGACACCGCCGATTTTTGCATTTTGACTTCAACGTCTTTAGCGATTTCTAAAGTCATCACCGCGTCTTCAAGGCGAACGATTTTGCCCATCAAGCCGCTCATCGTACTCACTTCATCGCCGACTTTTAAGGCCGCCATCATATTTTTTTGTTCTTTTTGACGCTTCATTTGTGGACGGATCATGAAAAAATACAGCACCACAAACATCAGTACAAAAGGCAAGAAACTTGCCAAACCGCCGCCTGCATCAGTGGCACCTGCAGCTTGGGCATAAGCGTTACTTATCAACATAAAAACTCCTTAAAAATAAATTTTATTCAAACGCCAAAAACAAACAAACCGCGGCAATTTATCAAAAATGGCGCGGCTTTAATCAACCCAATATTGATTAACGCAAAGGAACTTTACGCAACATTTCAATACCAAAGTCGCCATTGGCTAACTCGCGCAAAGCTGTCACACAAGGCTTGTTGGTTGTGGTCACCTTTGCTTTATGACCTTGTAATAATTGACGTGCACGGTAAGTCGCGCACAAGGTTAATTGAAAACGATTCGGAATCGAATCTAAGCAATCTTCAACAGTGATACGTGCCATATAAAAATCCCTTAATTAAAAATACAAAGTACAAAGTACAAATTACAAAACCCTACCAGGCTGGCGTCACAAAGACCGATGTCACGACGCCTTTTGGCATACGCCAAGCTATTCAGAGCGCTCTAAATGGAACGATTGAAACATCGCGTGATATCTGCGTTGCTGTTGCAAAAAACGACAACGCGCCGCTTGCACAATTGATTTTAGTTCGGCAAGAGACGCGTCAAATTCGTCGTTGATACTAACATAATCAAACTGTGACGCTTGACCGATCTCGCTAGTCGCGGCGGCCAAACGCCGCGTGATCGTCTCGTCGCTGTCTTGCGCCCGATTTTTTAAGCGTTTGTGCAAAACCTCCAAACTGGGCGGCAAAATAAACACGCTGACCATCTCGGGAAACAATCGCTTCACTTGCAATGCGCCTTGCCAATCAATCTCTAACAAAATATCGCCTTGCATCTGCATTTGTGAATCGAGCCATTGGCGCGAGGTGCCATAAAAATTACCATGAACTTGCGCCCATTCGACAAACTCGCCCGCTTCTTGCCGTTGAACAAATTCATCCCGAGAAATAAAAAAATAATTCACCCCGTCAACTTCTCCAGCGCGCGGCGCCCGAGTGGTATGTGAAATCGATAACTGTAAATTCGGGACATCACGCCGCAACGCGTCTACCAAGCTCGACTTACCCGCCCCCGACGGCGCAACAATCGTCAGCAATAAGGAATGGGCGGCGGCAGTTGGCATAAAAACTTTATTGAATATTTTGAAGCTGCTCGCGCATCTGGTCAATTTTGACTTTTAAGTCAATCGATCCCTGAGTCACCGCTAAAACACTGGCCTTAGCGCCTAAAGTGTTGGCTTCGCGATTCAGTTCTTGCAGGACAAAATCTGCTTTTTTACCGACCGCGCCCCCTTGATCAAGCAAGTTTTGCAAACTGGTTAAATGCAAGGTCAAACGCGATAGCTCTTCAGCAACATCTCCATTAATCATGTGATGCATCACTTCAGTGCTTAAGCGCTCGGCTAAATCCACCGGAACATCATGTTGCAATTGGGCGCACATTTTTTGCGCTTTTTGCTGCAATTGACTCAATAAGTGCGCTTGCAAATTACCCAACTGCACCGTTAGATCAACAACGATTTGTTGCGCCGCATCGGCGTGACCTTTAACAATTTCGCGCAATGCCAAGCCCTCTTGCGCGCGCGCGGCAACTAGCCCATTTAAGGCGTCTTGAAAACCGCCTAAAACGGCTTTGCCCAAAGCTTCACTATCGATCACGCGCGAGGATGCGCCGCAACGACCTAATAATTCATGCACCGACAAGGCTTGCGCGGTCGGGTTCACGCGCAAGACGACGGCTTGTTGATCTAACACTCGGGCTAACTTCGCGTGATCCACTTCGATGTCGGCGCACTCATCGGCATGCACGCTCACCCGCACTTCAATTTTGCCGCGAAGACATTGCGCAGCAATATCTTTACGCATTTGCGCTTCGATAAAACGCAGCTCTTCGGGCAAGCGAAAGTGCAACTCTAAATAGCGTGAATTCAAGCTGCGCAAATCAAACACCACGCTATAACCGGCGTGCACGCTCTCTTGATAACGATGCTCATGACTAACAAAACCCGTCATACTTTGAATCGAAGCCCTGTGTGTCGTCATATGTGCCGTCGCGTGTGTTCTTATTGTGTCGTCATTTTTAATCAGCGCGTTTATTCAGCGTTTATCCAGCCTTCATTGCCAATTTTTTCGCACTTTTTTGGCGAACATGGCGCGGCTTGACCAAACCGCCGAAAGTAATTCGCTCATTACCTTTTAAAGTCACTTCAATTTTTTTATGCGGCCGTTTAGGATTGGCGCTGGGTTTGACCACCGTGACGGTTTTTAAACCAAAATTCGCGCTACGTCGGCGCGTTTTTTTATTCACCGGCACTTTTGCCGAATCGGCTAATTTCACGACTTTAGGGCGAAATAAAATCAGCAATTTGCCCACCGCGCCAACAGGTGCCGCGTGTAAAGTCGTGCAAATCTCATCCCACCACGTCTTGCGTTGCTCGCGCTCATTCGTACTGGCGCGGATTTTGATCAAGCCATGAATATCCAGATTGCGACTGATTTCGTTAATCACCGCAGGCGTCAAACCAGAATCACCAATCAACACCAAGGGATGCAAATGGTGCGCGTCTTTGCGTAACTGGACGCGGGTTTTAGTATCGAGCACTAACATAATTGAACAGAATAATAGTAAAGATAAGGGTTTTAACCAAGTAAGCCGTTATGTAAAACACCTCGGAATATGAGCCGGCGAAGCATGTAAACAGTCACACCCGCTCGTTAGAAATCTTTATTTAAGCTTTGTAAGCGAAGTATCAATAGAGTGCTCAGGGTGGGTGGCGTGTGCTAAGTCAACTAAAGTGGTTTGCGCCAACACGTCGTGCAAAAATTGTTGGCTGGGAAAAAATGCGTAACTCGCCGCCCAAAACACCAAATTCACTACAAAGCTACACAAAGCTTGCATCAAGGACGTGCCAAAAATTACGCTGTATAACATCGCGGGGAAAACCCACATCCAGCCAAAGACATAACGAATAATGGCCTGTTGGCGTGAGGGCAAGCTACCATCAATTGATAACGCTTTAATTTTCCACACTCGCATTGCCAAGGTTTGTCCGCCTTTGGTCCAGCAGTACACAAAATACACGCCGAACAGTACAAACGAGATCACTTGATACGCCAAGCTGGTCAAGCGCACATGCACGATGAGTTGCAACACAATCAAAACTAAACTGAACACAAAAGCAATGGCCGCCAACAGAAAGGCCTCGTAGACCAAACAGGTTAAGCGACGCGTCAAAGACACCGTCGGAAAAGGCAGTAGAACAGGGTTAACCGAAGCTGGCAGCAAGGCAAAAAAATTTATCATAAATCAACTCAACATTGAATAAGAGCACTTCTATCAATTCATTTTTGCGGCGAATTGCTTTGTTGCGCAGTACGCGAAATCCTCACGTACTGTATGGCGACAGAAATTGGCGTCGAACCATGATCACATGCGATTAGGCTAGTCTGATATTTAAAGCCTTCTCAACTGGGCATAGTCTAGCGGATGAGCCGATTGCATCCGTTTTTCACCTGCGCGAATCTAGGTCGGTCGGATGGATTTATTGTTTGCCAAGTCCGCGGCGGCCTCGCGCAAGGCCTGCTCTGTTGTCGCCCAATCTAAACAAGCATCGGTCACCGAGCAGCCGTAACGAAGTTGCGAGAGGTCTTGTGGAATCGCTTGATTACCCGACTCAATAAAGCTCTCAAGCATGACGCCGCGAATAGCGGTCTGACCATTGTTAATTTGTTGCACCACGTCGCGCAAGACACTGAGTTGAAGCGCCGGATTTTTTTGACTATTGGCGTGCGAGCAATCCACAACAATATTGACGGCGATACCCGCTTTACGCATTGCCTGGGCCGCGGCCGATATGCTGACATGATCGTAATTGGGCTGTGGGCCCCCGCGCAAAACCAAATGTCCGTAAGCATTGCCTTTAGTACAAATCACTGCCGAGCGACCTTCTGCATTAATACCCAAAAAGCGATGCGGCCGCGCCGCAGACAAAATGCCGTTAATCGCCGTCGCCACATTGCCATCGGTCCCATTTTTAAACCCCACCGAGGTGGATAGTCCCGACGCCATTTCTCGATGCGTTTGCGACTCTGCCGTGCGCGCACCAATTGCCGTCCACGCCACCAGATCACCTAAATATTGCGGCGAAATCGGGTCAAGGGCTTCCGTTCCAGTCGGCATGCCGATACGGTTCACTTCGTGTAAAAAAGTTCGCGCCAAGGTCATGCCTTCTTGAATACAAAAACTATCGTTCATAAAAGGATCGTTGATATAACCCTTCCATCCCACCGTCGTTCGCGGCTTTTCAAAATACACCCGCATCACAATATATAAGCTGTCTTTGAGTTGCTCCGCCAAAATTTTTAAACGCCGCGCATAATCCATTCCAGCAATCGGATCATGAATCGAGCACGGACCGACAACGACTAACAGCCGCTTGTCTTGGCCCTGCAAAATCGCTTCTATTGCCGCGCGACTCGAACGCACGCAATCGCTGGCCTGGACGCTGATCGGTACTTGTTGATGAATTTCTAGCGGTGTCGGCATCGGTAAAAACGCATCGATATTGCCGTTCTCAAGAATGGTCAAAGTCATACAGTCATAAAGTAATGTAAACCGCCCGCCTAAAAGCGCAAGGCACTATTGTTAAAGGGCACTTCTATAAATACAGAATGTGCGGATGAAGTGCGAGGCGCACAGCACACAGAAACCGGAGCGTACCTACAGTACGTGAGGATTTCGCGTACTGCGCAACAAAGTAATTCGCCGCAAAAATGAATTGATAGAAGTGCCCTAGAGGTTAATTTAAAATTTCTTGATGCAACTTGATACGCTGCAAACTTCCTGATTATCTCTGCTCATGACTAAAAGTCCTCAATCACGCCAACTGCCACAATTCTGGTACGCGGCTGGTGCTCGTCTGAGTTTTAAGCGGATCGCTTTAATTGGATTGTTATTACCGCTCTCTTATTTATACCGCGCGCTTTTATGGCTGCGTCAAAAATATTTTCAACATCTCGCGCCCGCTGCGCCGCTGCCTTGTCCCGTCATCGTTGTCGGCAATATTTATATTGGCGGCACAGGTAAAACACCTTTGCTCATCTCGCTGGTCAAGGCCCTAAAAAATCAAGGTTGGCGCCCCGGCGTGATCGCGCGCGGTTACGGTCGCACGGGTTCCGCAAGCGAACTCAAGAAGCCTCTTGAACTCTCGCCGCATCACGATGCGCGCCAGGTCGGCGACGAAGCGCTACTGATTTATTTGCAATGCAAAATTCCCGTGGTCGTGTGTAATCACCGCGATGTCGCCGCCGAATTTCTGCTGGCACAGCACCCTGAAGTCAACGTGATTTTGGCTGACGATGGATTACAGCACTATGCTTTGTATCGCGATATTGAGATCGCGCTTTACGATGGTCGCGGCATCGGCAACGGCCAAGTGCTTCCTGCCGGACCTTTGCGTGAATCACCTCATCGCGCCGTGGATTACCACTTAATTCATCTGCCGCGCAATACCGCGCCGACAGCCGCTTTGCAAACAATGCCGACATTAAAAACAGCTCACATTGTTTACGGTGAAATTGGTTTGCCTTATGTTTTGCCTTACGCTTTGTCATCAACACTGTCGTCAACTTTGCCTGAAAAAAACCTCTCGTCGAGACCGCATTCAACCATCGTTTCGTGGCAACAATTTGGTATGCAACACGCTGATGCTCGGCTACACGCGCTGGCGGGAATCGGCGACCCCGAAAGATTTTTTAACGCACTCAAAGCACAAGGCCTGCACTTATCCAAAACCATCGCACTGCCCGATCACTTTGCCTTTCCTGATAATTTTTTTGCCGACTTTAATGCGCACGATGTCATATTGCTCACCGAAAAGGATGCAGTAAAATGTTTCCATCATGTGCAAAATTGCGCCGCTAATTGCGCAGGTAAAGGCCCTCAGCTGTGGGTGGTACCCTATTCAATCGCACTGGATGCCCAATGGTTTGATACGCTCAATCGTCGTCTACTGGCTTTGGTTCAAAACAAATCAAACGCTATTTAAGACTCCTTGTTTAATCACTCAAATGACTTTTATGGACGCCCGCCTTGTAGATATTTTGGTTTGTCCGATATGCAAAGGAGAACTTCGTTTTGACAAAGCGCTTAACGAATTAATTTGCCCCATCGACAAATTGGCTTTCCCCATCCGTAATCAAATTCCCGTCATGTTGATTGACGAAGCGCGCGAGTGTCCCAGCGCATGAGCGACTTTCACATCATCATTCCGGCACGCATTGCGTCAACGCGGCTACCGCGAAAATCTTTACTTGATATCGCAGGCTTACCCATGGTGATCCGCGTCGCACGCCAGGTATCCAGTTGCGGCGCGCGTTCGATTACGGTCGCCACTGACTACGATGAAATTGAATCGGTCTGCGCGCAGCATCAGGTCGCCTGCGTCCGTACCGCCAATACTCATATGAGTGGCACCGATCGTGTCGCAGAAGCCGCGCGAATATTAGCGCTGCAACCCACCGACATCGTCATCAATGTGCAAGGCGACGAACCCTTAATCCCGCCTTCGCTGATCAATGCAGTCGCACAAAAAGTCTCTCTCTGTCCAGTCGCGACAGCAGCACATCTGATTCATGATCGCGACGATATTTTTAATCCCAACGTCGTTAAAGTAGTGCTCAATCGTTTTGAGCAAGCGCTGTATTTTTCACGCGCACCGCTACCTTGGTGGCGCGACGGTTATGCCAAAGACATGCACGTTAAAGACGCGCAAGCTAAAAGCATTTCACATCAGGTCTTGCGCCATTACGGAGTTTACGGATTTCGCGTTCAAACCTTGCAAAATTTTGTCGAACTTCCTGTCGGCGAGTTAGAGCAAGTCGAGGCCTTGGAACAATTGCGCTTTCTGGAAAACGGCATCCCGATTGCGGTTCATCTGTCCACTGAAACACCGCAGGCCGGGGTTGACACCTATGAAGACTGGATTCGGGTGAATCACTACCTGGCTCAACATAATCAGGTTTCTTTGTTGAACGCTGTCACCTCATCGTCAGCCTAGACCGGCAATATCCGAATATTCTTTTTTATTTGATGTCCCATTATTTTTTGGAGTCGTTATGCGAATCATGTTACTAGGCGCGCCTGGTGCAGGGAAGGGTACTCAAGCCCAATTTTTAAAAGAAACCTTTTCGATTCCACAAATTTCTACGGGCGACATGTTGCGCGCGGCGGTACAAGCAGGCTCACCCTTGGGCATCATGTCCAAAAAAGTCATGGACAGCGGCGCCTTGGTTTCTGATGACATCATCATCGGCTTAGTCAAGGAACGTCTCAAACAAGATGATTGTCAGCGCGGCTATTTATTTGACGGCTTCCCTCGCACCTTGCCACAGGCCCAAGCCATGGATGAAGCACGAATTGAACTCGATATGGTGATTGAAATTGATGTTCCTGACGCCGATATCGTCGAACGAATGAGCGGTCGCCGCGTACACCCTGGATCAGGACGGACCTATCATGTCAAATTCAATCCTCCAAAGAACCTTGATATCGATGATCTGACCGGCGAAGCTTTGATCCAACGCGATGACGACAAAGAAGAAACCGTGAAAAAACGCCTTGCTATTTACCATCAGCAAACGAGCGTCTTATTAGGTTTTTACGGACAAAAACAATCTTTACGCTATCTAAAAATTGATGGTACGCAACCCGTCGAACAAGTGAAAACAACGCTCTTGAGCGCTTTAAAAAAATGACTCTTTATTCTTTACACAACAAAATCTGCGTTATTACTGGCGCCGCCCAAGGCATTGGTTTGGCTACTGCGCGAGTTTTTGCGCAACGCGGTGCAACCGTCATCTTGTGCGACATCAACGCCTCAACATTAGAAGCCGCATGCGCACAATGCCTTGCGGATTGCCCTGCCGATGCCCAAAATACCGCCGTGGCGCACGTCATTTCGGTGGTGGATCGCGCCCAAGTCGAGGCAATGATGAATCAAGTCAAAGCACAATTTGGTCGAATTGATGTGCTTATCAATAACGCTGGAATCACGCGTGATGCACGCTTGCAAAAAATGACGCTGGCAGAATTTGATCAAGTCATTGACGTTAATTTACGCGGCGTTTTTCATTGCAGTCAAGTTGCGGCCGACATCATGGTGGCACAAGGCAAGGGCACTATTATTAATGCAACATCTATCGTCGGGTTGTACGGTAATTTTGGCCAAACAAATTACGCCGCCAGTAAATTTGGCGTGATTGGATTTACCAAAACATGGGCGCGTGAACTGGGCCCCAAAGGAGTTCGTGTTAACGCCGTCGCACCCGGATTTATCGACACTCCAATTTTGCGAACAATGCCCGAAAAAGTCGTGGCAGAACTCACCACGCGCGTACCCTTACGCCGCCTGGGGCAACCCGAGGATATCGCTAATACCTACGCTTTTTTAGCCAGTGATGATGCGGCCTATATCAATGGAGTGGTCATTGAAGTTGGGGGAGGGCTGACGATCTAAGGATTGCTTGAAGAGCCCGCTGAATCAAGTCGATTTTTTAGAAGAACTTTCTATATGACCACGCGCGGATCCAGCACCCCTTACATCGCAAGCACAATCGCAAGCACAAACGCAAGAACAATGCCACTTACGTAAAAAATTGTCGAAAAAAGATCGGCGTATAGTAGAATCGCGCCCCCTGCTTTGTACGGTATTTTGCGCAATCGAATCCCTCGATGGGAGTATGCGAGAGTTCGCGAGAGTCCGCTTATTAAGCTCTGCGCTGCTTGCAGGCCTCGGACAGCTTGGTCAGACACAGATCGGTCAGACACGAGTCAGTCAAGCACGAGGGGCAAGGCAATACAAGTAGCAATACAAGTAGATACACGAGCAAATCAATTAAAAATCGAACAACTCTTTGGCCTTAACCACCAAAGCAATGAGACCGCGACTTCGATGAGGCCGTAACTTCGATGAGGCATTAACTTCGATGAAGCAGATTTCTTCAATTATTTTCCTGACGCCTTGTGCGGCAAGTTATTTTTAGGTATTTATGGCGGAACTTGATATTTTTTGGCGCTCCTGTCTCGATAGCATTCGAGCCGAGGTAACCAGCACTCAGTTTGGTACCTGGGTGTCTCCTTTAATGGCGCAATCCATGGAAGGAAATGTCTTGACCATCATCGCCCCCAATACCTTTAAATTAGAGTGGGCGAAGAAAAATTACACGCATCGTTTAGAA
>JAVKMA010000151.1:0-3402 GCA_031538685.1 Burkholderiaceae bacterium
ATCAAAGCATTAATCAACATCGGTAAAAATTATTTCGCCGCGTTTTTAACGCCGTCCATAATTTCTTTTTCAGCCGCGGCTAAACCTTCCCAACCCTCAACTTTGACCCATTTTCCGGGTTCCAAGTCTTTGTAATGTTCAAAAAAATGTTTGATTTGATCCAAAATCAGTGCGGGAAAATCTTCAGGTTTTTGCACGGATTTATACAAAGGGCTTAACTTGTCGTGCGGCACTGCCAAAATTTTGGCGTCCTGACCACCTTCATCGGTCATCCGTAACAAGCCAATCGGACGGCAACGAATCACGCTACCTGGCGGCAAAGGATAGGGCGACATCACCAATACATCGACAGGATCAGCATCACCGGCAACCGTGTGGGGGATAAACCCGTAGTTTTGCGGGTAGTGCATCGCAGTACCCATAAAACGATCGACAAACACCGCGCCCGAATCTTTATCAATTTCATATTTCACGGGATCGCTGTCGCGCGAAATTTCAATAATGACGTTAATGTCGCGCGGCAAATCACGCCCGGCTGAAATTTTATCTATATTCATAGGATTAAAAAAGTAAAAAGAAGAGGACGAATTGACCTTATAACATGATTACATCAGCAGATTACCCGAACATGATTACGTTTTGCCAACGCATACGCAGTCGAATAGTCGAATACGCAGTTTGACCAAACGCCCCGCCCCGTATCAAGGCAGAATTCAATCCTATCCAATCCTATCATTAGAACGAGAGAACCAAAGAAATAAATCTCGGGTTTAAAGCGCTGATAATCTGATCATTATATTTTTATCACACGGTCAATGCGTATGAATATCGGCAAAAGCGCGGGTCAAAACAAGGACAGTATTTTGGTCATGGATTCAGGCGTGGGGGGGCTATCGATTTTGCGGCATTTACTGCCGCACTACCCCCATCACGCTTTGCATTATTTTGCCGACTCCGCGCACGCGCCTTATGGTGACAAAACCGATCAATGGGTTTATGCACGCGTATTAGATATTGTCGAGAATCATCATCCTCAAAACCTCGCGGCGCTGGTATTAGCCAGTAGTACGCTGACCGCCGCCGCCGCCAATAATTTACGCGCACGTTATCCCACGCTTCCTATTGTGGGGGTTGAGCCAGGATTAAAGCCCGCGCTTGTCGCCACGCGTAACTATCGCATCGGTGTTTTGGCAACACGTTTGACGGTGAATAGTGACAAATTTTTAAACTTGCTCTCACAGCTCAAAACCAGCGAACCACACGCCCAATGGGTGATACAAGCCTGTCCGGGCTTGGTCGAGGAAATTGAAAAAGTCGACTGGGACTATCCCAAAATACGTGCGCTAATCGAACACTATTGCCAACCCTTGCGCGAGCAATCTATTGATACGGTCGTGTTGGGTTGCACGCACTACCCTTTTGTTGCCGATATGATTGGCGAGGCCTTAACGCCATCCGTCCGGATTATTGATATTGGCCAGGCCGTTGCTGCGCAAGTTCAGCGCGTGGTGCCACACCATTATTTTGATTCAAACCATGCCACTGCTCCCGTGATGGTGAGCACCTCTGGCAATGTGCACGCCTTTGCCAATCTGTTTGAACGCTTATTGAATACCCCTCCCTCAGTGACGCAATGGATAGATAGGTAAACCGCTCAACCGTCCATTCAGTCAAGTTTGAATTTTTCCCTTCCCATTTTATTTTTATCATGAATTTTTCATCCCGATTAGAACGCGCATTGACACAACAAAACTCTTTACTGTGCGTCGGGTTAGATCCTGATTTGGCGCAGATGCCGACGCATTTACGTCATCATGATGAGTGCACTCAAATCGAGTTTTTTTGCCGTGACATTATTGATGCTTGCGCGCCGTATGTTTGCGCATTCAAACCGCAAATCGCTTATTTTGCCAGCGTTCATGCCGAATCGGTGTTAGAAAAATTATGTCACTACATCAAGCAGCACTATCCATATATCGCCTTGATCTTGGACGCCAAACGTGGCGATATCGGCAGCACTGCGACGCATTACGCGCGCGAGGCCTTTGAGCGCTATCACGCCGATGCGGTAACCTTAAATCCCTATATGGGTTTGGACAGTATCGCGCCGTTTTTGCAGTACGCTGATAAAGGCGTATTTTTGTTGTGCCGCACGTCTAACCCGGGCAGCACGGATATTCAAGGATTACGTTTAGAAAATGGACGCCTGCTGTATGAACACCTCGCACACACGATCGCGCAGGTCTGGAATGCGAACCATCAATGTGGTGTAGTGGTCGGTGCAACCTTTCCAGAAGAACTCGCACGCGTTCGTGCATTAGCGCCAAACCTACCGATTCTTGCGCCCGGTGTCGGCGCACAGGGCGGCGACATCGCCTCGACTGTTGCCGCAGCTTGCGATAGTAAAGGTTTAGGATTGATCATCAATTCGTCACGCGCGATTTTGTACGCCAGCAGTGGCACTGATTTTGCGCGCGCCGCTTCCAGGGCCGCTCAAACTACCCGCGACGCGATCAATATTTGTAGGAAAATGCCTGCCAACTAATCACTTGGCAGGCTTTGTGATGGTGGCAAGCACGCAAAGGGTGATGAGGGTGATGAGGGTGATGCGTTTGATGAGTTGACACTCAGTCAAAAGCCCAGGCAGAAACTGCCGCCTGACCCACTTGACCATGCCAGATTTTCTTTGCCGGTGCGTCACCGCCCGCGCCACTGACCACCATGAGCGGCAGCAAATGTTCTTCCCGAGGGTGCGATTGACGGGCGGCAGGCGCTGCGGTCCATTGCGCGAGTTGAGTTTTACGATGGGCGCGGTCGCCTTGCAAAGCGTCATCTAACCAAGCGTCGAATGCCTGCGAGAATGCCTGTGATTGGGCGGCGGCACCGGACAAACCGCCAAGATTGTGATAGCTCATACCGCTTCCAACAAGGAGTACACCCTCATCACGCAAGGGACGCAGGGCTTGGCCAATGGCGATGTGGGCGAGTGGATCAAGTCCGGCTTGCAACGACATGGCGAGCACTGGAATGTTGGCTTGCGCAAACATCACCTTGAGTGGAATGAACACTCCGTGGTCCCATCCGTAATCAGGGTCTATTTCAACTGGGATGCCAGCGGCTTGCAGTAAAGCCGCACTTTGCGAGGCCAGGGCCGGTGCGCCGGGTGCGTCATAGCGCAGACTGTACATCTCTGGTGGAAAGCCGTAATAGTCGTACACCAGCGCGGGCTTAGGATGACCCGTCAAACGCACCACCGGCGACTCCCAATGCGCGCTCACCAACAAGATGGCCGTAGGCGTGGCGGGCAAAATCTGGTGAACCGTGGCGAGAAACTCTTGCATGGGTGCAAACATGCGCTGCATGGGTCCTTGCATGAAGAACGCCGGACCGCCCCCGTGAGGA
>JAVKMA010000152.1:0-1809 GCA_031538685.1 Burkholderiaceae bacterium
AAAGCGTTCTATTTTGTCGTGCACCAAGTCATTCTTGCTCTTAACTTGACGCACGACTAAAGCAGCGCAGAGAAACTATTCAGAGCAGTCTTAAGGGGACTTCTATCAATACAGAATGTGCGGATGAAGTGCGAGGCGCACAGCACACAGCACACAGAAACCGGAGCGTACATACAGTAGGTGAGGATTTCGCGTACTGCGCAACAAAGCAATTCGCCGCAAAAATGAATCGATAGAAGTGCCCTTAATAATTGTTATGGCACGCGATCAGATTCGCTTGAACGCGTGCGTTCGTACAAAGGTAAGACACGAGGTAAATTGCGTTCAATGTCAGCGATGCGCGTTTTGTTTGCCGGATGCGTCGATAAAAATTGCGGCGGCGATTTTTTATTGATCGCCGCCATTTTTTGCCACAAAGAAATTCCTGCATTGGGTTTGTAACCGGCACGTGCTGCTAATTCCAAACCGATTAAATCAGCTTCACTTTCATCACTACGCGAAAACGCCAGAATCGCGCCCGAACCAATCGCCCGACCTGCCAAACCCGCCAGACCATGGGCTTTATCACCCAAGCCCAAGACTGCGCCTACCGTTCCCAAACCTTGAATCAACATTTGCGTCCCGACTCGTTCACGTCCATGCTCGCGCAAGACATGCGCCATTTCATGTGCCATTACGATAGCGATTTCATCATCACTTAATTTAAGTTTTTCGATGATGCCCGTATAAAAAACGATCTTGCCACCGGGCAAACAAAAAGCGTTGACTTGGTTACTTTGAATCAGACTTAATTGCCAAGTCCAGTTGGGCGCATTGGCGTTCCAGCGCGCTGCAAAGGGAAATAAACGTCGCGCGATATTCATTAGACGCTGGGTTTCTACCGCTTCGCTAGAACGTAAAAGACCTTTGGCTTGCGCTTGTTTTTGCAATTGATCGTATTGACGTGCGGCCATTGCTTCCATTTCCTTGGCGGGCACTAAATGTCGCAACACTGACTGGCGCCCGACTTCAACACCGTCGTTCGTATTAACTGCACTAAGCTCTTTGGCGGCGTGCGCCACATTGGCAAAGTTGATCACGACCAGCGCACTTAAAATTTGAATGGCCAACACCCGCACTACTTTGGGCGCGTTAATGTGTTGATCGATGTGTTGATCGATGTGTTGATCGATGTGTTGATCGATGCGCCAAAAATCAAACTTCATGTCTTTATTCCTCTAAAGAAAAACTGATTTTTTGTACCGCAATATGACTGACTTCAGCGCCGTCATTGGTTTGCGGCGTACAACGCCAATTTTGCAAAGACTGAAGCGCACTAACATCCAAACGTGGGCTGTTGCTCGATTGCTGCACTGTGGCTGCGCTGATACGTCCACTAGCCTCAACGACAAAACGTAATAAGACGACACCCGCTTCACCCATGCGACGCGCGCTGGTCGAATAAATCGGCGCAGGATGAATCGGGCAACGCATCATCAAATCTTTTCCAATGAGCGTGTTATCAACAGATGCTCTCTGCGTATTTTTGTCCAAGAACACGAGTCCCATTGTTGAAAAATTTTCATTTGAGATCGAATTGAGCGCATTGCTTTTCATTGTTGTTGAAGTGGCATCTGACTGCGATGACGTCACAAGCGATGCTGCAGTCGCACTCACCGAACGCTGATCAGAATCTAATGTCGATTCAATTTTTTTTTCCAGCGTCGCGGTTTTAACGCCAGATGACGGCGCTTGAGTCAGCGCTTGAGTCGGAGCTCGCAATTTCAAACTTTCTAAAGCCATTGATTCGATCATTCGCACATTTAATTG
>JAVKMA010000153.1:0-5209 GCA_031538685.1 Burkholderiaceae bacterium
GGGCAATGACCTGCGCAACCTGATGCAACTGCCAAAGACCGCGAGAGTGGCTCTGCGCAGCCGCATACAAGCGGGTTTAATGAGAAGCGGAGAAGGGGGTGCTGAGGAACAGGCCGCATTCGCCAAGGCGCTGATTGCGCAAAGCGAGGCCACCATGGGCCTGCCCTGCGAGATAGGCGACTACACCGATTTTTACACTAGCATCCACCACGCCACCAGTGTGGGCAAACTCTTTCGGCCAGACAACCCCTTGCTGCCCAATTACCAATGGGTGCCCATTGGCTACCATGGCCGCGCTAGCAGCATTGTGGTGAGTGGCACAGATTTTGTGCGCCCCAAAGGCCAGGTCAAACCACCTGAGAGCGATGCACCTGTGTTCAGCGCCAGCCAAAGGCTAGACTATGAACTCGAACTCGGTATCTTGGTCGGCCAAGCCAATGCCATGGGTGAAAATGTGCCTATTGAACAAGCCGAAGAGCACATCTTTGGCCTGACCCTGTTTAACGATTGGACGGCACGCGACATACAGGCTTGGGAATACCAGCCGCTTGGGCCATTTCTCTCTAAAAACTTTGCCTCCTCACTTTCACCCTGGGTCGTGACTTTGGAAGCACTCGCGCCCTTTCGCGCTCCATTCACGCGCCCAGCAAACCATCCGCAGCCGCTGGCTTATTTAGACAGCGCGCTGAACCAAAGCCAGGGCGCTATCGACATCAAACTCGAAGTTTGGCTACAAACGGCCAAGATGCGAGCAGCAGGTTTAGCAGCCGAGCGGCTGATGCAAAGCAACTTTAAAGACAGTTACTGGACGCTGGCACAGCTTGTAGCGCACCACACGGTCAATGGTTGTAATTTGCAAAGTGGTGATCTGTTTGGTAGCGGCACGCAGTCGGGCCCTGCGCTAGGCCAAGGCGGCTCGATGCTGGAACTCAGCCTTGGCGGCAAACAGGCTATCACGCTTACCAACGGCGAGACGCGCACCTTCTTGCAAGACGGCGATGAGGTGCTGCTCAAAGCCTATTGCGAAAATGAGAATGCAAGGCGCATAGGTTTTGGTGAATGCAAGGGGAGGGTGCTACCATGCAGAGCCTAATCGAACAAGCCAAGGGCTTTGCTAACTGGCAGGTGGCGGCGGACGCAAAATCCATGTCGCGACAATTCAAGTTCAAAAACTTCAAGCAAGCCTTTGCCTTCATGACACAGGTGGCGCTGTACGCTGAGCAGCACGACCACCATCCCGAGTGGTTTAACGTTTACAACAAGGTTGATGTGCGCTTGACCACGCACGACACGGGCGGCATCAGCGAGCGCGACTTGTCCATGGCTGTATTTTGCGACAAGACCTATATGAGCACGAATAAAGCACTGCATGGTTTGGCCGATGGCCTAGCGCCAGAAGCGGCGGACTGGACCATAGACCAAGGCTGGAGCAACTACACCCCTGCCGAGCACGCCGTCTGGAAGACCCTGTTTGAGCGCCAAAGCAAACTCTTGCCAGGCCGTGCCTGCGATGCCTTTGTAGAGGGTATGCAAGCTCTGCCTATCGGTGCTGATGAGATACCAGATTTTAAAAAACTATCAGAGGTACTGATGCAAAAAACGGGCTGGCAAGTAGTGGCCGTGCCTGGCCTCGTGCCCGATGAGGTGTTTTTTGAGCACCTGGCAAACCGCCGTTTTCCCGCAGGGCAATTTATCCGTAAGCCTGAGCAACTTGATTATTTGGAAGAGCCCGATGTCTTTCACGATGTTTTTGGTCATGTGCCCATGTTGATGAACCCCGTGGTGGCCGACTTCATACAGGCTTACGGCAAAGGCGGGCTCAGGGCCTTGGAGCTGGGCGTGCTGCCACATTTGGCTCGTGTCTATTGGTACACCATCGAGTTTGGTTTGGTGCAGCAGCAGGGCGGCCTGCGGATTTACGGCGCGGGCATTGCTTCATCCTTTTCGGAAACCGTGTTTTCTTTGGACAGCCCCAGCCCGAATCGCATCCGCTTTGATCTGGAGCGCGTCATGCGTACCCATTATTGCATTGATGATTTTCAAGAAAGCTATTTTGTGCTCAGTAGCTTAGATGAGCTTCTGGAACTTGCCAGCATTGACTTTGCGCCACTCTACGCCCGCATGGAAGAGGGCTTAAGCTACCAGCCAGGGGATGTGTTGGCCAACGATGCAGTGATGACGCGGGGTCGTGGTGGAAGGCTGGAAAATAGTTTATGATGGCTCTTTCCCTATTTTTGATTAAGGAAATACCATGGCAGTTTTAAAAGTTTTGGAAATTTTGGCCGACTCACCCAAGAGCTGGGAAGAGGCTACCGCCAATGCCGTTGCCGAAGCCAGCAAGAGCGTGCGCAACATTCGCTCTGCCCATGTCAGCAGCCAAAGTGTGACGGTAACAGATGAAAATGCGGTCAACGGCGCCTTAGGCATTCACTTAGAAGTGTGTTTGCAAACCTCCACCATGCGTGCGGCGGGGTTGTCGCCCGAAGTCATCAGCCGTTCTCATTTTGCCGAGGCCGCTTATTGGACCATTGCCCAACTGGTTACCCACCACGCCATGGGCGCTTGTCAGTTGTCCGCTGGCGATTTATTGGGCACAGGGACGTTATCGGGGCGCACCCCAGACCGTTCAGGGTCGTTGCTGGAGTTGTTTCATGGCGGTAAACAGCCAACTCGTTTAAACAACGGCGAGCAGCGCACGTTTTTGCAAGATGGCGACCAAATTACCTTGCGTGCTCATTGCGACAAACAGGGCTATCGCCGCATTGGGTTTGGGCAATGTACTGCCACCGTATTGCCTGCGCTCATCGCATGAAACTCTACAATTATTTTCGCAGCAGCGCCTCGCACCGCCTGCGCATTGCGTGCAATCTCAAGGGGTTGGCCTACGACTATATTGCTTTAGATTTGCGCCGTGATGAACATCTGCACGCAACATTCGCCGCCATTAACCCGCAAAAGCTGGTTCCAGCGTTAGATACCGGCGAACAGGTTTTGATTCAATCGCCCGCCATCATCGAATGGTTGGAGGAAGCCTATCCTAACCCGCCGCTGTTACCTCCAAAAGCACTCGACCGTGCGCATGTGCGGGCGTTGGCGGCCTTGGTAGGGTGCGACGTGCACCCGTTGAATAATCGCCGTGTATTGCAATACCTTCGCGCACAGTTTGGGGCAAATGAAGCGGCCATCAACACGTGGAGTGGGGGCTGGATTGCAGCTGGATTCGACGCCTACGAGGCCTTATTGGTGGCAGATAAGCGCGCGAGGGTTTTTAGTTTTGGAGATACGCCTACCCTGGCCGATGTGTACTTGATTCCGCAAATAGAAAGTGCACGCCGATTTGAAGTCAACCTGACACTCTGGCCCCACATAACACGCATTGAACAGGCCTGCCTTGCTCTGCCGGCGTTTCAGCACGCTGCGACGCAAGCACAAGTGGATGCAGCTAGCTGACGGAGCTAAACAGCCTCGATGGCGGTGATGTGAGGGTTTCACTATAGGGGATGGGCACTTCGCCCGCTCTCTCTTGGCTTGACGGGCCGGCTTTTGAAAACACAGACAGCACAGAGGCGGCAAACTCTCTTTCTCTGCCCACGGTATTCCACTGAGCTCCAAATTTTATAGTCAGCGCCTTGGTGCATTTTTAGCGCACTCATATCTGCACACTCGTCCCCGCACACTCTATACGTGTTACTGGGGGGCGAGCGAAGTTTCCTTTAGAGCGAGCGGCCCAACAGTTTTTCAACCTGTTTACGCTCCCATTTCGCACCCAGAAAAGGAACCATGTTGAATATGCCTGCCGCATGAGCCAACAAACCCATCCCCCATCCCAAGGCCGCCCAAAGAAACCACAGATATTGGGGATGCTTGATGAGATTAAACAAGCCAAGGCCAGTGATGACCAGGGCGTATTGAATGAGGTGGAGATAAAAGCCTTTTAGTTTGCGCACTTTGGACAGGGCCAGTTGTTCATCGGCGGGTAGGGTGTTTGTAGGAGTCATGAGGTTTTCATTGGTGAGGGATAAAAAATCGATCTCAAAGACCGAGGCTAATGATTTCAAGGATTCCGTGCTGGCAGTTTGACCATTTTCAATCCGTTGGATGGTGCGGATGCTCAAGCCGCTTAATTCGGCCAGTTGTTGCTGCGACCATCCTCGTTGTAATCTTAGTTTTTGCACTTGCATATGGACTCCTTGAAATCATGCCCTGGATATTCGGCGAACTTGGTCAAAAACGCCACGACATCAGGGTGACAGCACCGCGACAAAGCAGCGACAAAGTAACGATCAATATATGCTAACCGAGAGAATTAAGTTTTTGGTTTTCATTTTTTATGCTTTACCGTTCGATTTTGACCGTTGTTGCGATGATTTTTTGGACGCATTGCCCCTGTTTTTCCTGCCTTCATACCATTTTGGGCATATCAACCCCCGTGATGCGCACGAGCTCCTTGCGAATCAATATCTCGATGCGGCTGATGTTGTAGGTCAGATTCATCAGCCCGATATTGAGCATGGCTCTTGCCGCACCAATCGATCGAATCAGCATCCCACCAAGACTGGTCTGCATGCGCCCAAACACATGCCCCACTCTGGCTTTCACACTGAATTTTCTTTATTCAAAGTCTTTTACTCATCGCTCAACGGCGTATTTCGAAACGCCCACACCGTGCGGGCATCAGGGATGGAGGCGGCAAACTCAAGCCCCAAGAATCGCATGAAGGAGAGAGGGTCTGTGACTTGGTACTCCAGCCGCTCATCGGCTAGGTTGTGGATGCGCTGGAGAATCAGTAGCTTGAACATGAGCACGCGATCTATGGGTTTTCTGCCTGCCCTGCTCTTACGCGGTTTGGCATCTATCTTCTACAAGATGGGGCGGAAGATTTCCCAGTTGATGTCTTTGTTTAAGCGCTCGGGCGGATCGTCGTGTTTAGAGAGTTGCGCGTGGCGTTTGTCGATGTCGAAAAAACGAGTTGCATGTCAGAATCACCACTTCGTTGCCCAACACCTTTAACGCGGCTTACGCTGCGTTAAAGGTGTTGGGGATTTTCCGCTATTTATAGAAGTGCCCATAAATTGGTTTGAGTCAACTCCCGACTTCTACATTTTAGCGCACCCAATAATAGTCCGTGCATTCATTGCCTGATTAGGAAGTACTGATCGTAGGCAGTGCTAATCTCGTCCTGCATCATTTTTCATTTATTTTCAAAATA
>JAVKMA010000154.1:0-7529 GCA_031538685.1 Burkholderiaceae bacterium
AATCCAAATACCGGACGTTATTTATACGCCTTGGGTTTATCGGCCATGGAGGCCAAACAGCCGCAACAGGCAGAAAAATACCTAAAGGATTTTTTAGCAGTGGAAAAGACGGCAGCTGAAGAAGTCTATGAGCTGCAAGCGCGTGGTGTTCTGGCCGAGATTTACGCGCGACAAAATAACTATAACGCGGCCTTAGACGCCGTGGGTGAGCCCGCGAATGAAATTAGTCGTTTGCCACAAATTTCACGACGGGCTTATTATTTGATGAAGCTTGATCGTGCGGCCGAAGGGCGTACTTTGATTACCCGGATTCCAGTGGCTGATGACGAAGAAGAAGAACAACGATTGATTGCCGAAGTGCAATTTTTGCGAGAGAGCAAGAATAAACTTGCTGCGCTGATATTGCTCAAAAAAAATGAAAAAAAATTTGACGATGATGCCGATTTTTTGTATGAGTACGCATTGATGGCCGAGCTTGATAAGCAATTGCCCTTGATGGAAAAAAAATTACGCAAACTCATCGAGATCGCACCGCAAGACTATCGCGGCTATAACGCATTGGGTTATGCCTTTTCTGAACGGAATATTCGGATGACTGAAGCGGAAGAACTGCTTAAAAAAGCCTTGGAACTGGCGCCGAAAAATCCTTTTGTGATGGACAGTTGGGGCTGGTTAAAGTTTCGTCAAGGTAATTTAAATGATGCTGAAATGATTTTGCAAAACGCCTACAGAATGCGCGCTGATACTGATATCGGAATGCATTTAGCCGAAGTCTTGTGGACCAAAAATTCGCGTGATGATGCAGTGGAGATTCTGCAAAAAATAAAAACGGAAGCTCCTAATAGTGAATCTTTAGATGCGCTAACCAAGCGTCTTGACCTTCAGTTATGAGCGTGTTATCAGTCCGTCTAAACAAAACAAGTTAGATGCGCTTAGAATTTATCAGTGTTGCGACCATAGTGCTTTTGGCCCTTGGTGCTTGTACGACAAGCTCGCCCAAACGGGTCAGTGAAAACAGCGCAACCAAACCAGTTAATTTTGCCCCGCATGAGATCAGTGGGCGTTTGGCTGCACGCTATCAAGAGAGTGGTAAATTAAATAATCAGGCCGCAGCCTTTACGCTTAATCGACCATCAGAATCAGATTCGCGTTTGCAATTCACAGGTCCCTTTGGCGTGACTTTGTTATTACTGGAAATTACGCCGCAAAAAACAAGCTTGTCACAAATCGGAAAACCCAGTCTTAGCGCGGCCACCCTGGATGAATTGTTGGCGCGCTATTTGGCCAAACCTCTTCCAATACCTGTGCCGATTCCTGATTTTTATGATTGGTTGATTGGTAGAGTAAAAACTGAAACGGGTTCGGTGTTTGTCGTGCCTCGAGAGAGAGTGAAAGATGCTGCAACAGATCGGGCAAAAAATTCAACTGATGTCGTCGCGCAAGGCGGTTGGCACTTACATTACGAAGCTTGGGGTGCAATGCCCACACAATTGATCATTACTCATGATGTTCGCAAAGACCTCGAATTGAAGGTCGCGCTTGATGAATATCAAGAGTGGTAATGCAAGCTGATGTGATGGCGCGACTGGATGAAGTGACTTATCTGGCGCCGGCAAAAATCAATTTATTTTTACACGTCACTGCGCGTCGTCCAGACGGTTACCACGAACTTCAGACTTTGTTTCAACTAATCGATTGGTGCGATCATATTCGCGTGACGCGACGTTGGGATGGCGCGATCGTGCGCATTTATCAACATGCAGGAATTGATGAAGCCGATGATTTATGTGTTCGCGCGGCACAATTGATGTTGCGTGAATATCAATCAGTACTCGCGCCGCAATTTGGTCTTGCCATTGAATTACAAAAAAATATTCCGATTGGCGCAGGTTTAGGTGGCGGTTCATCTGATGCAGCTGCGGTGATGTTGGCAATCAATCAATTGGCGCAACTACAGCGCCCCCGCGCAGAGCTGGCACGTCTGGCTTTAAGCCTTGGCGCGGATGTTCCAGTGTTTGTGATGCGTCGCAATTCTTTGGCGCAAGGGGTGGGCGAAGATCTGCGCGAGATTACATTGGCACCACGTTTTTTTGTCGTGATTTTCCCCAATGTGATGGTGCCGACTGCGCAAATTTTTACCGCACCCGAATTAGTTCGCAATACACCCGTGGTGGATTGGGCAGATGTTGTGAAGAATCCTTTTGATTTTGGACATAACGATTTGGCGCCGGTCGCGTGCGCGCGGTATCCTGAATTACAGGCCGTTTCGCGCTGGTTAGGACAGTTTCATCAAGTCGAAAAAAAATCCGTACACGTCAGTCCAGCACGTATGAGTGGTTCTGGCGCGGCATTTTTTGCCGTGTGTACAGGTGAGTCCATCGCACAACAAATTGTCGCGCAATGTCATCAAGAGCGTCCGCAATGGACGTGTCGATTGTCGCGCAGTTGGTCAGAGTCTTATTCAACGCATTCTTAGAAATCTCGCGCCAATTTTTGCTTTATTTTGCTTTAAGTTGATTTTTAACTTTGAGGGCACTTCTATCAATACAGAATGTGCGGATAAAGTGCGAGGCGCACAGTACACAGAAACCGGAGCGTACATACGTACATACAGTACGTGAGGATTTCGCGTACTGTGCAACAAAGCAATTCGCCGCAAAAATGAATTGATAGAAGTGCCCTTGACTTTTAGCCTTGATTTAATTCTTTGGAGGTGCGCGCAAACGGGTGCGCCACAATGCGATACTCGTACTGGCGATTAACGCGATCAGCGCATAAGCACGTGTGATACGGTCTTCTAAATGTTTAGGGTGCGACATCATAAATTGAAACACGATCACAATAAATAAAGTGCCCAACACGATCACGATCGCTAAATAAATTCGTTTCGGCCAAACACGGCGCGCCAGTGCGGCAAAACAAGATTGCACCGCGCGAAAACTCAAAATCGCGACCAGTGCGCCGGCAATGACATCCGTTGGCCAATGGACGCCGCAAGCAATGCGTGATAAGCCGATCAGTATCGCGAGGCTGTAAAACCACCACGATTTTGTGGGCCAAATTTGAATACACCACAGTGCTAATAAAAAACCACCTATCGTATGCCCAGAGGGCATCGAGGAGCGCGAGCGCATCTCGCCAATTAAGTGAAATGCATCCCCGGGCAACATCGATGAAGGACGCAATAAATCACGCCCAGCCAATTCTTTTAAGCCATAGCTTAAGCCGGCAGCAAGCAATCCGGTCACGATAAACAACACAAACAGTTGTGGACGAATCACACTCAAAGGCATAATCAATACGGTCAGTGTCGCGCCTAGCGCGGTCAAACCTAACCAAAAATGATCAGGCAATAATGCAAAACTCTGGTTCAGTGCCAGAAAAATCGGCAGTTCCAGCGAACGCGAAGGTGTGAATGAAGGTGCAAATAAGAGCAGGCACAAAACACTCAACATCAGACCATTTTGCCACGTAAATAGCGATGGAAGATCTGACGCTAGATTAGGTTTAAGAATATCTTTTTTCATTGATAGGATGTGATAAGTGGTCTATTGAGGTAAAAAAATAATTCAGAAAAAGTGAATCGCAAAGCAATCATGCCCAGTTTTTAACACGACGATTTGGGTAAAGATTGACTGGCCTGCAAAATTTGTTGCGCGGATTCAATCGCGGCGATCATACTGCCGCAATGCGCGATGCCGCGGCCGGCCAAATCTAAAGCGGTGCCGTGATCGACTGAGGTGCGAATAAAAGGCAAACCCAAAGTGATGTTGACCGATTCGCCGAATCCCGCGAATTTTAAGACTGACAAGCCTTGATCGTGATACATCGCCAAAAAACAATCGGCTTGGCTTAAATATTTTTTTTGGAATGCGGTATCGGCCGGCAGAGGGCCGATGACTTGCCAACCGCGATCACGCGCAGCCTTGAGCACTGGCGTGATGACTTCGATTTCTTCTCGTCCTAAATGACCGTCCTCACCGGCGTGCGGATTGAGTCCTGTCACTATGATGCGCGGCGCGCTCAACTGCATTTGTGTGCGTAAATGTTCGTGCAAAATTTGTAGTACCGCACTCACGCTTTCTGTCGTAATTGCTTTTGGCACCTCGGACAAGGGCAAATGCGTGGTTACCAGGGCCACGCGAAAAGTGCCCGACACCAACATCATCACCACGGTATCAGTGTGAGTGCGCTGTGCAAAATATTCAGTGTGTCCGGTGAAATTTGGTAACACTTGCATCAAGATATTTTTTTGAATCGGCGCCGTGACCACTGCCGAAAAAATCGACTGGCACGCCATGTCCGTCGCGGTGTTGAGCAAATCTAACACATAGGGCGCATTGCGCACATCAAGCTGGCCCGCAACCGCAGGCGTGGCAAGTGGATGATGCCACAGCAATAGCGTGCCATCTGATACATCGTCTAGTGAATTTCGTGCGTTTTGTGCATCTCGTGCGTCTTGTTCATTTAGTGCGATACGTAATTCGTCGCGATTGTGGACCACGCGCGTTGGTAAATTGATCTGTAATGATTGCGCGATTTGCTTCCACCAATGCGCGTCGGCCAATACACAAAAATTTGACAAAGAAAACCCCTGCCCACTTTGCCGGCCTCTTTTGGAGAGCATCGACAAAGCGGACAGGGTAATTTCTCCGCCAATACCTGCGGGTTCACCAGCGGTGAGCGCGATTAACCCCATGGCTTAGGGCATGTCATTAAATCGAGCGTGAACGGTGGGCAAAATGACCGCCGGGTTTTGTACTACGATCCGCGCCGCTGCGGTTGCCACCAAAAGCTGGTCGGCCGCTACCTTCACCGCGTGGGCCAGCACCTGCACTACCCGAACCAGCATAATTACCGCCACCTGAACCTGCATAACCGCCGCCGCCTGAGCGTGGGCCTGATGCACTGCGAGTCGATACGCCTGGACGTCCGCCGCTACCTGAACGCCCTGCGCCTGGGCGACCACCACCTGGACGGCCACGCCCGCTGCTGGGGCGCGAGTCGCCGCTGCGTTTAGGCTCTAAACCCGGAATGGTTTCTGCACTAAAATTTTGTTCGGTATAACGCTCAATCGCGCGAATTTTCACGCGTTCACCGTGTTCTGCAATCGTAATCGCGGTGCCCGAACGACCTGCGCGACCGGTACGGCCAATACGATGGACGTAATCTTCTGGTTTCATAGGCAGGCCAAAGTTAATCACATGGCTAATCGTTGGCACATCGATACCGCGCGCCGCGACGTCAGTGGCGACCAAAATTTTGGTTTGACCATTGCGCAATGAATCCAGGCGACGTGTGCGTACGGCTTGGGGCATACCGCCGTGCAAAGCACTGGCACTGTGACCGTCACCGCGTAAAGTGTCGGCGATGGCTTCACTGTCGATTTGTGTGCTCGCAAAAATCACCGCTTGTTCGATCGAAGGATCAGACAACCAATGTGACAACAATTGATGTTTATGCGCCAAGCTGTCGGCCCAATGCAGAGTTTGTGAAATATTGGTGTGCTTGTCTTGCGCACTGGCCAATTCAAATTTTTCTGGATTGTTCATCAAGCGTGATGCGATTTGCATAATGCGTGGCGCAAATGTTGCCGAGAACATCATGGTTTGATCACGTGCTGCACAACGTTGATGAATGGCGTCAAGGTCATCGGCAAAGCCTAAATCCAACATACGATCGGCCTCATCAATGACTAATTTTTCAACTTTGTCTAAACGAATCGCACGCGTGTCATTTAAATCTAATAAACGACCTGGCGTAGCAATCACGATTGAGGCGCCTTTCACTTGGGCGATTTGTTTGCCATAAGGCATACCACCCATAATCGTCGCGATACGAACACCGCGCATCATGCGTACTAAGTTAATCGCGTCGGCGGCGACTTGCTGCGCCAATTCACGCGTGGGGCATAAGATCAGCACTTGTGGTTCCGCACGACCCGAATGCGGGCGCGATGCACCTGGACGTTCGATTAACTGATGCAAGAGCGGTAATAAAAACGCGGCCGTTTTACCGCTACCGGTCTGGCTGCTGACCATGCAATCGCCGCCTGCTAAACAAGCTGGGATTACTTGCGCTTGTACGGGCGTCGCGTTGGTGTAACCCAAGGCACTGACGGCTTGCAGCAAAGGTGTCGCCAAACCTAAGGATTCAAAGGTGATGGGCGCGGCGGTGTTGGGGATCATGCGAGTCACAATGGCTTTGTGAGCGGCAGGGGTCACTGATTTTGATACAGGAGTGGTTACGGATGTTACTGATTCATGTGTTGCGGTCATAGTTACCTTTAATTAAAAGACGCACCCACACTCCTTAACTAAAAGGGATGAGTAGGGTTCGTCCTGATGGTAGGAAAAAAAACATCGACCATCAGACAAAGGCCAGAACCGAGAGAAAACTCTAAGACTAGAAGTGCGTATCAACGTGATGCAAATACGCGAGATGGCTGGGGACGACGCAAAAAATGCTTTGAAAAACGCACTCGATATTTAACGACATATTCATATTGCGTATTCAATTAAAGCGGGCGCATTATGCCACAAATTGTGCAATGCGAAAAAAACCTGCGATAAAACATGTGTTGATGTTTTTTTGCGGCGGTTGATTCGGGGTTGTTGGTTAAGGCTTGTTGGCAAGGGATATAAAGTAAAAATCACTTAGACCCAAAATAATGCGAATCAGGTTTTTTGCAATTGATCCCACGCCTGAATAAATTCGCTGATATGTTCATTGCCGACGGCGGTGCTGCGTTGCGTCAAGAGCTCACGCAATTGTTGTTGTTCCATCAGATAGTGTTCTGGCCTGATGAGGCCGGCCAAATTGGCGGCGCGCAGCCAAACCAGATAAGTCGTCAGAGCATCGCATTCGTTGTACTGCACGATTTCGCGTACGCGGCCCTCTAACCAATAGTTAATGACGTCGTTGCCGTCGGTGCCCAGCTTGCCCGGGATGCGGCTGACACTTGCCAGTTCATGCAGGCTGGGTGTGCCTTTGCCAAAGGGCGCAAAACTGTCTTTTAAATCGATATTGAAATCACTACCCTTGGCAAAATAATCGACGCCTTCCCAAGGTTTGTTGGGGCGGGCGCCAAAGTCAGGTAGCCACAGTCCATGCGCTAAAGCGCGTTGCACCATGATGACGATGTCGGATTGGTGCGAGTTATAGCCCACCAGCTGGGGTTTGGCGCGCCCCACGCCCTGTAAAAATCGGGTGAGCAAAACGGCTTCGTCAAGTGCTTTATGACCTTCGTCGCTTTGGGTATCGGGCAGGGCCATCAGTTTTAAATTGACGCTGCCGTCGCTGTTTTTTTTTCGAATTACCGCCGCGACCGAAACCACGCGACACAAAATGGTTTTTAAAAACGGTTGCGGGTTATCGTCGGTGGCGCCGCCTTTTGCCCACATGAGATGCAAGACCTCGTTGTCGGGCATATCGTTGGGCAAGCCATACACGCGGCGACCGCTGGCGACATCGGGAATCCATTCCAGATCAAAGGCCCAAACTTCTCGTGCGATATTTTTTAGCATGGC
>JAVKMA010000155.1:0-4689 GCA_031538685.1 Burkholderiaceae bacterium
AAAAATTCAACTCTTGCCTTTGGGAGAAGAGCAAACAGTTGAAGCTGATATTCCACAAGCAGTTGAAGCTGATATTCCGCAAACTACGAATAATATCCTGCCTCCGATTCCTGTTTCTAATGCGCGCTTGGTAAATCCAGAATCGCAAATTATTTTACCGCCTCCACCTAAACCGCAAGAGGCTGCAAAAACTCCCTTTGTCGTTACACCTGCGCCTGCGCCAATTATTGAGCCAGCTCCATTACCTAGAGCGGTGGTTCAAGTTGAACCTATTATCCAAGAAAATAGTGCTAAGACTATAGCGCCTGTAATTGCAAGCTCTGCTTACACAGCAAAACGAGGTGATACCTTAGGGAAAATTAGTAATTTACTGGCGTCATCTAAACTCTCTTCAGCGCAAAAATTAGTTGCTCTGTATAACCGTAACCCTTCGGCTTTTCTTGATCAAAACATGAATCGATTGATCATTGGTTCGGCTATAAGTTTAGATGAATTAAACGACTATCCATCTAATGAACTGGCGCGCAAAGAAGTCGCTGCACAATATGCGCGATATTTAGGAGCTTCCGACACTAAAAAACCGATCGTTAATAATGCTAAAGCGACAAAAACACCCGTCCAAGTAGCGCCAAAAACTGATATTGTGAATACTCCTCCGGCTATACAACCTGTGGCTATAGAACCTGCGGCAAGTACTCCTGTAATCGAAACGAAAATTTTACCTGCTGTTCAAGCTTCAAATCAATCCAATATTGAAGTAATGCCTGCGGAAAAAAGCAGTGGACGTTCGATTACGATTGCCTTGATTGCCTTGATTCTCGCAGCTCTAGGCGGTTATGTTTTCTTAAGAATTCGAAGTCGTAACAGAATTCCTTTGGACTAATTGTTTCTCTAGATTACACAAACAACCCCTTTTTAGGGGTTGTTTGCATTTTAGTATTACTATCTGCGTTTATTTATTTGCTCCCTATGCAGTCAAATACACCAAAAATCAATAGTAGTTTGAGCTTTGATGATGTTTTGCTCAATCCTAACTATTCAGAAATTCTACCGGCAGAAACTTCCTTAAAAACAAAATTAACGCGTGGTATCGAATTAAATATCCCGTTGATTTCTGCGGCAATGGACACCGTCACCGAGTCTGCAATGGCAATTGCGCTGGCTCAAGAAGGCGGAATCGGAGTGATTCATAAAAATCTATCTGGTGAAGATCAAGCGCAAAAAGTGCGTAAAGTGAAGCGATTTGAAGCCGGCTGGGTCAATAATCCTATTACCGTATCACCGGATATGCGCATTCAAGACGTTATCAAGCTTGCTCAAGAACATGGCGTAAGTGGGTTTCCCGTCCTTGAAAATGACAAAGTGGTCGGCATTATTACCAGTCGTGATTTCCGCTTCGATGGGAAAAGTGAAGGCTGGGTTCGAGATCGAATGACTTCGCAAAATAAACTAATCTATATTGAAAACGAAAAAGATATTGAAAAAGCCAAGTATTTGATGCAAGAGCACCGTTTAGAACGTGTTTTAGTATTGGATAAGGCGCAAGGTTTGCGCGGATTGATTACCGCCAAAGATTTGCAAAAAACCCGCGACTTTCCCAATGCTTGTCGTGATAGTTCGGGGAAACTTCGGGTTGCGGCAGCTGTCGGTGTGGCTGATGAGGCTCGAATTGAACTACTCGTCGGCGCAGGCGTTGACGTTTTAATTCTTGATACTGCGCACGGACACTCTAAAGGTGTGATCGAACGGCTGAAATGGATTAAAAAGAACTTTCCTTCCACTCAATTAATTGTTGGCAATATCGCGACTGCACAAGCTGCTATTGATTTAGCAAAAGCCGGCGCCGATGCCATAAAAGTAGGGATCGGTCCAGGCTCAATTTGTACCACTCGCATTGTTGCAGGCGTTGGTGTGCCTCAACTTTCCGCGATTATGAATGTCGCACAAGCCCTACAAGATTACAACATTCCTTGTATTGCAGATGGCGGGATACGATATTCAGGCGACCTCGCTAAAGCACTTGCTGCCGGCGCGAATACCGCCATGATTGGCGGATTGTTTGCAGGGACTGAAGAAGCACCTGGCGAAACAATTTTATTTCAAGGGCGTACTCATAAAGCTTACCGTGGAATGGGCAGTTTAGGTGCGATGTCCAAAGGCTCTGCTGATCGTTATTTTCAAGACTCCGCAACGCAAACTCAAAAATTGGTTCCTGAAGGAATTGAAGGAGTCGTTCCATTTAAAGGCTCCGTACATTCAATTATTTATCAATTATGCGGCGGCGTAAAAGCCGCGTTGGGTTATTGCGGCAGCCGCACTATTACTGAGTTGCAGCAAAAAGCAACTTTTACACAAATCACCTCTGCTGGTATGCGCGAATCACACGTTCATGATGTTATGATCACTAAAGAGTCTCCTAACTACCAATCGCATTAATTAATTTACCCTAATTTTCAATGGCTCAAGGAATACTTATTCTTGATTGCGGCTCGCAATTCACTCAACTGATTTCGCGACGTATTCGTGAAATTGGGGTTTACAGTGAAGTATTACCGTGGGATGCATCTTTTGAACGGATTAAAGCCTGTGCGCCCTTGGCGATTGTGTTGTCGGGCGGCCCCAGTAGTGTTAACGATGCTAAGGCCCCTACTCTGCACCCAGAAGTTTTGACCCTTAATATTCCGATTTTAGGCATTTGCTATGGAATGCAAATGCTGGCGCATGTTTTAGGCGGTCGTGTAGAGGCCTGCCAACGTCGCGAATACGGGCAAATGGCGATCAACACTCGAAACTCTCCTTTGTTCAAAGATATCTCATCTAATGACGCGCATATCGTATGGATGAGTCACGGCGACTCTGTAGTGAAATTGCCTCCTAACTTTATCGAAATTGCTCATTCAATTGATGGCGGTATTGCGGCGATTGCCCATCCTGAAAAAAATATTTACGGCTTGCAGTTTCATCCTGAGGTGACGCATTCAGTACACGGCGTGACGATGCTGAAAAATTTTGTTCTCAATATTGTAGGCTGTGCACCTACTTGGAATGTCAAAAACTATGCTGATAGCGTTATCCCACTAATTCGCGAAAAAGTGGGTTCTGACAAAGTGTTACTGGCGCTTTCAGGCGGCGTTGACAGCAGCGTGGTGGCGGCATTGATTCATCGCGCAATCGGCAATCAACTCACTTGTATTTTTGTTGATAACGGTCTTTTGCGAAAAAACGAAGTTGCTTTGGTCCAGCAGGCGTTTAATCAAGAATTGAATATTCAAACTATTGACGCCAGTGATCGTTTTCTATCCGCCTTAGCGGGGATTTCTGATCCTGAACAAAAACGTAAAATTATCGGTGCAGAATTTATCCACGTATTCCAAGAAGAAGCGCAAAAAATAAAGGGTATGGACTGGTTAGCGCAAGGGACGATTTACCCCGATGTGATTGAAAGCGCAGGAAATGGTTCTGCGCATACGATTAAAAGTCATCATAACGTTGGCGGTTTGCCCGATACGCTGAAACTAAAGCTATTAGAACCTTTGCGCGATTTATTTAAAGACGAAGTTCGCAAACTCGGTTTATATTTAGGTCTGCCTGAATCCTTGGTTTATCGCCATCCTTTCCCAGGTCCAGGTTTGGCGGTGCGCATTTTGGGCGCGATTCGTAAAGAGCAAGCCGACTTGCTTCGTGAAGCGGACGATATTTTTTTACAAGAATTGCATAAGCTTAAAGACGAGAGCGGCATTTCGTGGTACCACAAAGTCAGCCAGGCTTTTGTCGTATTTTTACCGGTTCAGTCGGTTGGTGTAATGGGTGATGGACGCACTTATGAATCCGTAGTTGCGCTACGCGCAGTACAGACTGATGATTTTATGACCGCGAATTGGGCGCCCCTCCCCTTTGAATTACTCAATCGTGTTTCTTCACGAATCATTAACGAAGTGCGCGGAATCAATCGTGTGGTTTACGACATCTCCAACAAACCCCCCGCAACAATTGAGTGGGAGTGATTCCCTTTATCCAAACCCCTGATGGTGGAATCACAAACGCGAGTATTGTGTGTACTGTGGTCTCAAACTTAATTTGCGCATCAAGCCCCCCACTGTCCTGAACGCGGGGGGCTTTTTGCTTTTGTGGGGTGGATTTAGCGGGGCAGTTCCTCGCGGATAACTCGCCGCACAGTGTCCTTTATCGCGTGGATCGTCATGGCCTCTCGTAGCGCGGCGTTGATCGGCGTTTGATAGCCACTACTACCAGCCCGGCTAGAGCGTATATCCCAATCGGCTAGAATCGCACACCGTCAAACGGTAAAGCCATGCTTGTTCCGGCTAGAGCGCATATCCCAATCGGCTAGAATTGAGAGCGGGTTGTCTACATCGCTAACCTTGTTCCGGCTAGAGCGCATATCCCAATCGGCTAGAATCAAGTGGTGAATCTTTAGCTAGTTTAAGTGGTTCCGGCTAGAGCGCATATCCCAATCGGCTAGAATAAAGTCCAAGCGGATTAGTTGATGTTTATAGTTCCGGCTAGAGCGCATATCCCAATCGGCTAGAATACATAGCACCTCTGGGAATGGCGCAAATAGGTTCCGGCTAGAGCGCATATCCCAATCGGCTAGAATTGAGCGGCTGATGCGCTCTGACAGGCTCTCGTTCCGGCTAGAGCGCATATCCCAATCGGCTAGAATTTGCCGCG
>JAVKMA010000156.1:0-1959 GCA_031538685.1 Burkholderiaceae bacterium
ACGTTTGTAATGGACCCCTTGATTGACAAATTTGGCTTCTTGGCCAAGGCCGATGGGGTAAAAGACGATGCGCGTCAGTTGCTAAAACAAAATCTTTCATACTCAATCGACAAAAAAACTAAATTGTCCACTCTCGTGGCTAAAGGAACGAGTCCTGAAGAGGCCCAAGCCTTAGGCCGCAATGCGGTAGAAGGTTTACTCCGTGAGCTACAGCCTAAAGGTCAAGAACATGAGGCGATTGTGCAAAAAATTGCCTTGAATCATCAGTTGATTGCCGATGGAGTAGGCACATTTAGGCGATCTAGCAATAAGACATCCGACAATAAGACATCCGACAATAAGACATCCGACAATAAGACATCCGACAATAAGACAGATATTGTGGATCCAAGAGCCGATAATATAGAGTTGAGTTTGAAGTTAAAAGCGAAGGGTGCCGAGGTGTTTGCTCAAGAACCCAGCCTGTCGTCAAAGCCAGTGTCGCCAAAGCGCAGTCTCATTATCGTGTTAGCGACCTTGGTTTCTGTTTTTGTTTTGCTGCTATTTGTCTTTGTGCGCAAGGCTTGGCGAAGCGCGGTACAAGATGAAAGCGCGGCAATTAAAATTCAACAGATCAAACGGTCTTTGGGACTGAGCAAGAGCTAGAGAGTGGTTTCTGACAGACTTGCCCGCCTATCCATGCCGCTTATATTGCAGAAGCTGCAAAAATTAAGAGCGATCTGATTGAGCTTAGGGATTTTGAAAAATCATCAACGCTGTCTCAGTAAGACAGTAGCGATCAGATAAATTTTCGCATCTTCTTTGACCACAACATATCTACATGTTTGATCATCATTTATACGCGGTCGGCAATGCGCTGGTCGATTCAGAATACGAAGTCAGCGACGCGCAATTACAAAACATGGGCGTCGATAAACGACACATGACTTTGGTTGATCAAGATCGTCGCGCCGAGTTGTTAAATCATGTCGCCGATCTGACGCCGCGTAAAACAGGGGGAGGATCTGCGGGCAATACCGTCGTCGCGCTGTCGCAGTTGGGTGGCAGGGCATTTTATTCGTGCCGAGTTTCTGACGATGAATTGGGTCATTTTTACGCAGATGATTTGCAGCGTAATGGCGTGGCGACAAATGTGTCAAATACCAAGGATCAGCAAGGACAAACCGGCAGTTGCCTTGTGTTTGTGACACCGGACGCGGAACGCAGCATGTGTACTTTTTTGGGTGTCAGCGCCCAATTAGATGATGCGGCTTTGCAACCTAAAGAGATTACACAATCGGCCATTTATTACATGGAAGGTTATCTTGCGGCATCGCCCACTGGCTTGATGGTTGCGGTCAAAGGCAAGAACATTGCACGTGGGGCAGGAGTCGCTCTGGCTTTGACTTTGAGTGATGTCAGCATGATTCGTTTTTGTCGATCTGGTCTTGATGCCATGCTTGCAGGTGGTTTGGATTATGTGTTTTGTAACGAAGAGGAAGCCAAAACCTGGTGCGGTAGCGACGACTGGTCAAACGTTGAAGCGAGCATAAGCGTACTCGCCAAAACAGTGTGCGTGACGCGCGGCGCGCGAGGATGTTTAATTTTGGCGAAAGATTTTCGTGTTGAGGTGCCCAGCCCTGTGGTCGAGGCGGTCGATACCAACGGTGCGGGTGATATGTTTGCCGGTGCTTTTTTGTACGCCGTGACGCAGGGTTATGACCCTGCACAGGCCGCCTTATTAGGCAATCGTTGTGCCGCCGAAGTCGTGCGTCAACATGGTAATCGTTTGACTAGGGCCAAAATGGGATCGTTGTTAGAGGACTTTACACGCGAGGTTCAAAAGACTGCGTAGGTATTTTTGCACGCGCTAGTACACCTTCGCGCACACTAACACGCGCTAATACTCGCCAAGACAACTACGACGCAATTTTTTCAAGACCCGCCGTGCTGATTTTGACCGACACGGGTTTGTTGAGA
>JAVKMA010000157.1:0-2872 GCA_031538685.1 Burkholderiaceae bacterium
GTAGGCGGCGGCTCGCACTCGTGCCATACAGTGAACGGGTAGTTGCAATAATTTTCATAAAGACTCCAAATAAACAATAACAAATTAAACAATAACAAACCCCTCCGCGACCAGAGGGGGACAAAAAAACTATGGTTGGGTGAGTAAATCTTCGGTTTCGACAAACATTTCTAAGACTGAATCACCGCGAGTAATTCGGGTAATGGTTTCGGCTAACAAATTGGCGCACGAAATTTGTCGGATTTTGGGGCAATCCATCGCCTCTTGCGAGAGCGGAATCGAATCGGTGACAACCACTTCATCTAAAGGAGAATCGGTGATTTTGACAATCGCTTTACCAGACAGGACCGCGTGTGTGCAATAGGCAGAGACTCGAATCGCCCCATTTTTTTTCAAGACATTGGCCGCTGCCGACAAGGTTCCGGCAGTATCGACAATGTCGTCCATGATGACGCAGTTACGACCACTAACATCACCGATGACGTGCATGACTTCAGACACATTCGGACGTGGACGACGTTTATCAATAATGGCGAGGCCACAATTGAGACGTTTGGCGAATGCTCGGGCACGCACCACGCCACCAACGTCGGGCGACACAACCATTAAATTTTCGTGATTGTTTTTGTCCAAGTCGGCCAACAATACTGGCGAGGCATAAATATTGTCGACCGGAATATCAAAAAATCCTTGTACTTGATCGGCATGTAAATCCATGATTAACACGCGGTGCACGCCAGCCATTTCGAGCATATTGGCAATGACCTTGGCGGAAATCGCAACCCGCGCTGAACGCGGGCGACGGTCTTGACGAGCATAGCCAAAATATGGGATTGCGGCAGTAATACGGCCTGCAGACGCGCGCTTTAAAGCATCGACCATCAAAATGATTTCCATCAAATTGTCGTTGGTCGGGGCACAAGTCGATTGCAAAACAAAAACATTTTTACCGCGAACATTTTCGTTAATTTCAACCGTGGTTTCGCCGTCAGAGAATTTTGATACCGTCGCTCTGCCTAAAGTGAGTCCCAACGCGTCAGATACTTTTTTCGCTAAAGCGCGGTTGGCGTTTCCGGCGAAAATCATCAGTTCATTCATAGCGAAAAAATATAGGACAAAATAAAACCCGCAAGCAAGTGAGTCGATGCGGGCGCCGAGGGGTTAATGTAACAGGGGATAATGTAAGAGAGGCTAATTTATGGTTGATCTATACAGACTAAGCAAAAGATGGGCTACTTGAGGTTTTATTTTTGAGTATTGATCTGGCAGGGGAAGAAGGATTCGAACCTTCGCATGCTGGAATCAAAATCCAGTGCCTTAACCAGCTTGGCGATTCCCCTACGATTTTATTTACTACGCCAAAATTCTGATGTCGTAAATTTTTGAAAGAGCGCGATTTTAGCCGAAAAGCCAAAATACATTCAAGCACTTAGATTCGGCGGGAATTTGGGGGCAATAATTGTAGATAGGGATTGGAACGATGTTCTGCGTCGTTTATCTGCATTCGATTCACATCAATCCCATCGCCTCGCGCACATCTCGCATGGTTTCTTGTGCGGTCGCGTGCGCCTTGTCACAACCGTCGGCAATGATGGCTTTGACTAAGCTGGGATCATCCAAATATCGCTGTGCGCGTTCAAACATTGGTTCTTGTTCGCGCAACACCGCATCAATCACAGGTTGTTTGCATTCCAAGCAACCGATTCCCGCCGTCACGCAACCAGTTTTGCACCAGTCTTGGGTGGCTTTATCGGAATACACCAAATGAAATTGCCAAACGGGACAGCGATCGGGATTGCCCGCATCGGTGCGCCGAATCCGCGCCGGATCAGTGGGCATGGTTTTGATTTTTTTACTCACGGTTTCGCGATCATCACGTAGCGCGATGGTGTTGCCGTAACTCTTGGACATTTTTTGTCCGTCTAAACCGGGCAAGCGTGAGGACTCGGTGAGTAGGGCCTGCGGTTCTTGCAAAATCAATTTGCGTCCGCCTTCCAAGTATCCAAACAAACGTTCGCGATCAATTTGCGATAAATTGTGCGCTTCGTTAATCATTGCTTGCGCTTGCTTCAACGCGTCTTCAATACCTTGTTCTTGAAACGCAGTACGCAATTCAATATACAAACGCGCGCGTTTGCTCCCGAGTTTTTTGACGGCGTCTAAGGCTTTTTCTTCAAAGTCAGGTTCTTTACCAAATAGGTGATTAAAGCGGCGCGCGATTTCACGCGTCATTTCGATATGCGGTACTTGGTCTTCGCCCACGGGCACCATGCTGGCGCGATAAATCAAAACGTCTGCTGATTGCAATAAGGGATAACCTAAAAAACCATAGGTTGATAAATCTTTATCAGCGAGTTTTTCTTGTTGATCTTTATACGTCGGGACGCGTTCTAACCACGACAATGGTGTCATCATTGATAACAAGACCATGAGTTCGGCGTGTTCGGGAATGCGCGATTGAATGAACAGCGTCGCTTGATTGGGATCAATGCCGCAGGCCAACCAATCGATCAGCATTTCAGTCGTACTTTTGGCGATGATGCGTGTATCTTCGTAATGCGTGGTGAGTGCGTGCCAATCTGCGACAAAAAAATAACAGGGATATTCGGTTTGTAACTGTACCCAGTTTTTCAGCGCGCCGTGGTAGTGGCCCAAATGCAAGGCACCGGTTGGACGCATGCCAGATAACACTCGTGGTTCGTACATAAATTTAAAAATTAAGCGAATAAAAAAGGTAATTAGGGCGATTAGTAACTGAAGTATCCTCTAGGATGCTTATGAATACTACTCGCAAGAATGTTTTTGGTTGCCCTGTCAACTATTTGAATGGTAGAAAGTGTGTTTTTTGTGGATCTTTTAAGACATCTAAGAC
>JAVKMA010000158.1:0-9218 GCA_031538685.1 Burkholderiaceae bacterium
GCGCGGTGATTTCGGGCGTCCAGCCGAGTTTTTGTTTGGCTTTGCTGGGGTCGCCCAGCAGGGTTTCAACTTCGGTGGGGCGGAAGTAACGGGGGTCTATGCGGATGATGGGGTCCTTGGGGCATGGATTCCCGCTTTCGCGGGAATGACAATAGGCGACTTCATTAACGCCCTCGCCTTCCCAGCGCAGTTGCATACCCAATGCTTCCGCGGTCCAGTTGATGAATTGGCGCACGCTGTATTGCACGCCGGTGGCAATGACAAAGTCCTCTGGCTGCTCTTGTTGCAACATCATCCACTGCATGCGCACGTAGTCTTTGGCGTGACCCCAGTCGCGCAGGGCGTCGATGTTGCCCATGTAGAGGCAGTCTTCCAAGCCTTGGCTGATGTTGGCCTCGGCGTAGGAGCTGCGGAAGTAGAAGGGTGTGGTTTCCTTTTGGGGGATCTCTTGCACATGGCGACGTAGGTGCTGGCAAATAGACTGAGGACTTCGGCCGTTTTGGCGCCGGTTGACAGCACGAGCGCATTTATTGGCATTGTAGTCCGCAATGATGACGAAGTCCGCACCTTGGTAGGCGTCTTGTTTGGCTAGCGCCACCACTTCGTGGTGCTGGGAGAGCAACACGGCATTGGAGAGACCTGCGTAGCCGGTGTCTGTGATGGCGATTTTCAGGGAGGTCGTTTGGCTCATTTTTGTCTGGGGTAATACCCACCGCTTTTGGGTGCGCCACGGAATTCGATTTGGCCTTGGTCTTTGAGTTGTTTGAGCCAGCGTTCGATATTCTTCACCGAGGTGTTGAGCGCATCTGCCAGGGCGGGTGAGCGCATGCCGGGCTGCTGAATGATCAACTTTACAAGAGTATTTGCTCCCTCATTTACTCCCTCATTTACTACCTCACTCAGCGCAGCCTTGGGCGGTTGCGTGTTTTGTGTAAACGTAGCCATCACCCCGCCGAACTTTTCGGCAATGTCAAACTGCACCTCGGGGTAGTCCTGCAGGGCTTTGCGGATGCGGATGAAGCCGCTGCCATATTTCTCAATGGCGTTGACGAGGTAGAAGCCTTCGGCAACGAGCTTGTTGCGCAGGCTGGAGCGGTAGTTGTCGGCTTGTACCTCGGCCACGGTTAGGCCGCCGTAAAAGGTGCCAGGGCTGAAGATGGTGATCTGGTTGTCAAAGATTTTGATCTGGATGTCGCTGGGGTCGGTGTAGCTGCGGTGCACCACGGCGTTGAGCAGTGCTTCTCGAAGGGCGGGCAGTGGGTAAGCAAAACGCTCTTTGCGCTGGATGCTGCCGTCAAATTCAAAGGCGACGCTGATGTGGGAGACGATGAATTTCATGGCCTGTTCAACCACTTCAAACAGGGTGTCGGTGAACTGGCGGTCGTCAATGATCATGTCGGGTGTCTTGAAGCGACCGATATGCACGTTGTGCCGCAAGGGCTCTTGGGCAAACAAGAGGACGGCGGCCCAGGTGGGTTGGCCGTTTTTGAGGTAGTTGAGCTTTTCTAGCGCAGCGTGTGCATTGGCTTCGTCAAGCGCAAAGCGGCCGTGCTGGTTAACGAGCCTGATGAAGCGCCGGATTTTGTCTGCCGAGAGCTGGCTGGCCGTGTGGTCTTTGGCCTCGTAGGCGTCCCAGGATAGCTGGAGGGACTGCATGTAGAGGTCGGCGATTTCACCGTTGTTGAGCGCGTGGTTGGAGCTGGCAATACGTTTGTAGTAGCGACCACGGGTGTTGACTGACTTGACGGGGAATTCTGAAATGCCGATCTCGACGATGGTTTTACCCTCAACGCTGTGGGATTGGATGTCCGGGATCAGGGCCGGGCTGGTGGCTGACTTGATCTGGCCCAGCCATTCGTTGAGCGTTTCTTTGCCCAGCGTGGCACCTTGAACGAGTCCTTGGTCTGTGACGCCCACCAGCACGCTACAGCTCTTGGCGTTGGCGAACGCGACCAAGGTTTCTATGCTGGCTTTGTCAAACGAGGTTTTGAATTCCTGCGTTTGCGTCTCGCCAGTGGCTAAGCGCTGAGGCCAAGTGGTGGTCATGGCTGTGTTTGCCTTAAGCGTTTTTACTCCACGCTCACACTAACGTTGTACCCATTCACCCTAAGCAGCGCGTGCTGCTTGGCTTGAGCCAAGTCATTGGCAATCATTTCTTTGTACATCTCTTGGGCGGTGATTTCTGGCTCCCAACCGAGTTTTTGCTTGGCTTTAGTGGCGCAGGGTGCCGATGCGTCGACGTCTGCGGTGTATTCGGGCGATTCAAAAGACACGGCCACATGGCTCATAGCGCCGAGATTGTAAATTTCGTCTGGCTGCGTTTCTTGCACGATGCGCACCAAGTTGCTGGTGTCACTCAAGTCGCCATAGTGCAGTTTGAGGTTGGCGTGCGCTATGTGCGGGTCTTGATAGACATGGTCAATGCGCTGGGTGTTAAACGAGCTGGCGCGGCGTTTGATGCCGTGCACGATGTAGCCTTTTTCCAGCAAAAGTTCGGCAAGATAGGAGCCGTCTTGGCCGGTGATCAATGCCACTTTGGGGGCGGGTTTAGTTTGAGTCATGTTTGTTGATTCAAAAAACTTTGATAGGCAAGGACTAGGCCCTGCGGGAGGCCCACTTTGGCCCGCCAGCCCAATGCGTTCAGGCGAGCGCTGTCCATCCACTTGCGCGGTGTGCCATCGGGTTTGCTGGTGTCAAAAGTCACCGCGCCCGTGTATCCCACGGTTTGGGCGACAGCTTGGGCCAGCTCTTTGATAGTGACGTCGCGGCCAGAACCCACATTAATGTGACTGAGCATGGGACTGGTGTGTTGGTCGTAAGTGGACTTGGGCAGATTCATGACGTGTACGCTGGCGGCGGCCATGTCGTCGACATACAAAAATTCGCGACGCGGTGTGCCCGTGCCCCAAATAGCGACGCTAGGGGTGTTGTTGGTCTTGGCTTCATGAAAACGGCGAATCAGCGCGGGGATGACGTGGGAGTTTTCGGGGTGGTAGTTATCACCTGGGCCATAGAGATTGGTTGGCATGACGCTGCGGTAGTCCACACCGTGGCTAGCACTGTATTGGCGGTTGTAACTTTCGCACAGTTTGATGCCAGCAATTTTGGCAATAGCGTAGGGTTCATTGGTGGACTCCAGCGTGCCGGTGAGCAGCGCGTCTTCGCGCATGGGCTGAGGAGCCAGCTTGGGATAGATGCAGCTGGAGCCAAGGAAGAGCAGTTTTTTGACGCCGTTTTTGAAGGCCGCGTCGATGATGTTGGCTTGCATCATCAGGTTGTCGTAGATGAATTGGGCGGGGTAGGTATTGTTGGCGTGAATGCCACCGACTTTGGCGGCAGCCAGATAGACCTGGGTGGGTTTTTCTGCGGCAAAAAAGGCTTGCACGGCGGCTTGGTGGGTCAAGTCCAGCTCGGCGTGGGTGCGAGTGACGAAGTTGCTGTGTCCCGCTGCTTGAAGATGGCGCACGATGGCAGAGCCCACCATGCCGCGATGACCTGCAACGTAGATTTTGGATTCTGGCCTCATTTAACTCGCTCTGCCTTCACTGACTCTGCCGTAGGTGTCTTCAAACCGCACGATGTCGTCCTCGCCCAAGTAGCTGCCCGATTGCACTTCGATGATTTCGAGTGGAATGGTGCCCGGGTTGACCAAGCGGTGAACCTCACCCAGCGGGATGTAGGTGGATTGGTTTTCGGTGAGAGTTAGCACCTTGTCGCCGTTGGTGATCTCAGCCGTGCCGGTGACCACAATCCAATGCTCGGCGCGGTGATGGTGTTTTTGCAGACTCAGGCTGGCTTTGGGTTTGACCTGAATGCGTTTGACCTTGAAGCGACCGCCTTCGTCAATGCTGTCGTACCAGCCCCAAGGGCGGTGCACTTTGCGGTGCAGGGTTTGCTCTTCGCGCTTTTGCGAGGTGAGTTGGTTGACGATGTCTTTCACATCTTGACTGCCCGACTTGCTGGCTACCAGCACGGCGTCTGCGGTCTCGACCACCACCAAATCGTTCACGCCCACCAGCGCCACCAAGCGGCTGCTGGCGTGCACCAAAGTGTTGTGGCTGTCGGTGTGCAGCACGTCGCCCAAGTGCGCGTTGCCGTTGACGTCTTTGGCTAGCACATTCCACACGGCGTCCCATGCGCCCAGATCGCTCCAGTCCGTGTCCAGCGGAATCATGTGGATGGGGAATGCGCTGCCGGGGCAGCGCTCCATGACCGCGTAGTCTACCGACTGCGAGGGGATGGCTTCAAACTCGGTTTTGCCAGGACGCACAAAAGCGCCGTCTGTTTTTCGGGCTGTCCACGCGGTGCGGGTGGCTTGCAAGAGGGCGGGGGCAAACTGCTCGATGGCCTTCAGCCAGACCGAGGCTTTGAGCACGAACATTCCAGCATTCCAGTAGTATCCGCCTTCGCTCAGGTATCGTTGCGCGGTGAGCAGGTTGGGTTTTTCAACAAAGGCTTGGACTGTGCAGACATTCGCTTGTAGGGACAAGTTGTCATTTTTTTCTGTGCGGATGTAGCCGTAGCCCGTTTCGGGTTTATCAGGGGTGACGCCCAAGATGACGATGTTGCCTTGCTCGGCCTGGGCAATGGCTTGTCGCATGGCGGCGGTGAATGCCGCTGGCTTGGCGATGGTTTGATCGGCAGGGGTGACGACCAGCACAGGGTCTTGACCGTTTTGCACGGCGGCTAAGGCCGATAGGGTCAAGGCGGGGGCGGTGTTGCGGCCCGTCGGCTCCAGCAAAGCAGTGCCCAAGGCAATGTCTGCTTCGCGCAGCTGCTCGGAAGCCAAAAAGCGATGCTCTTCACCGCTGACGATGAGCGGGGCTGCCACTTGAATTTGCTCATTGCCCAAAGCGACTAGCCTTTGCGCGGCTTGCTGAAACAGGCTTTCGTTGCCGGTGAGGCAAAGAAACTGCTTAGGAAAGCCCGTGCGCGACAGGGGCCACAAGCGTGTGCCAGAGCCGCCGCAAAGGATGACGGGGGTGACTTGAATCATGCGTTTAGAACTTTCTGTCCGTCGGCACCCTGGCAGCTCATCTCAGCTTTAAGTACAGTAATTTCGGCTTGAAGTTGCTCGTACTCGGTCATCTTTCGGATCAAAAAACGACCCGCAAGCAAAGCCTTTTCAGCCAAACCCTGAGGCGTGAGCACATAGATATAGCCAAACTTGTTCTTGCTTTGGCTAAAGTTGTGCACCTTGACCCAGCCTTTGTCGATGAGCGCCTTGAGGCAGTAGTTCAGTCCGCTGGTGCTGACACCCAGTTTTTCGGCAATCTCGCGCTGGGTCATGTCGGGGTTATCTTGCAGCATGCGCAAGACCCGAAAGTAGGTGTCTTCTTGGAGTTGGGATCGACGACTGGTCATGAGATGTGGCTTTGGGCACGCTACCGCCGTGCCGTGTCACGATCGGCAAGCGCGGTGGGGGTTGTTCCGCAGGGGAACGTTTGTGCGAATTCGCATGATTATAACTAAGGTTAGATACGTTTTTTTACACCGTCAAAAATATTGTTCGAAAACCAATGTGTAACGACTTGGTAAATTTGAGCGTTTCTCCGAAAAATCTATTCCTTATGAATGCTTAAAAGTCAGATTTAGACATGGCCAAAGAACTCTGCTAGACTGCGCGCGCGGCCATGTTTAGATCACGTTCGCTGAGCGCTATTGACTAGATTTTATTGAACAGGGGACTCTCAAATGGAACAACTGATTACCGACGCGATTGCCAACAAAAATCTGATTGAATTTGTTTACAACGATCATTCAAGACTGATCGAACCACACGTCTTAGGCGTCAACAATGGCGTTATGCAAATACTGGGTTATCAAGTCGGCGGCAGTAGTACTTCTGGCCTAGTTCTTGAATGGCGCCGCTTTGATTTACCTAAAATCTCTCGACTACAAACCTCGTTAAAAACATTCTCTGGCCCCCGCCCTCTTACATCAGCGAAATACCGTTTTTGGGATCAAAAAATTAAATCTGTCACATAACACCTCGTCAACACCGAATCCATATTGGGTAACTTCAATATTTTTTTCATCTGTTCTTGATTGATGCTTCCCTAAAAATACCGGCGCATCACATTGCAAGGATTACTGAAGAAACTCCCGGTAGTGTGCACATCGTTCGAACTGGGGATTAATTTTTATCCGTTTACCTCGATCTGATACACTCGGATCATATTACTGATGATAAGCCTCTGGCGCGCTCCGCCAGAGGCTTTTTACTTTTCAATTTACTCTTAATTGCCTGAATGAAACCTTCGATGGTCAGCAAACTCACTGCACTCTCGCAACGCTTGCAGGAATTAAATAGCCTATTAGCAAGCGAGACCGCGACGCGCGATATGGATCAATATCGCAAACTGACGCGCGAACATTCTGAAATCTCGCCTTTGGTTGAACTTTTTGCACTCTATCTGCGCAGTGAAAACGATTTGTTCACCGCGCAAGAATTGCAAAAAGATCCAACGATGCGTGATTTCGCACAAGAAGAAATCGATGCAGCGCGCATACGTATCGAAAAAATTAATCACGATTTACAAAATTTACTACTGCCCACTGATCCCAACGACGAGCGCAATATTTATTTAGAAATTCGCGCTGGAACCGGTGGCGATGAATCGGCACTCTTTGCGGGTAGTTTGTTGCGGATGTATTTGCGTTTTGCTGAACGGTGTCGTTGGCAAGCTGAAATCATTTCAGAATCACCCAGCGAAATGGGCGGCTATAAAGAAGTCATCTATCGCATTATTGGTCAAGGTGCCTATTCAAAATTAAAGTTTGAATCAGGCGCACACCGCGTTCAACGCGTTCCTGAAACCGAGGCCCAAGGTCGTATTCATACCTCCGCCTGCACGGTCGCGGTATTGCCTGAAGCCGATGAAATTGGCGAGATCGATATCAATCCAGCAGATTTACGAATTGACACCTTTCGTGCCTCTGGCGCGGGTGGTCAACATATTAATAAAACCGATTCAGCAGTACGAATTATTCACTTGCCAACGGGTTTGGTGGTGGAGTGTCAGGACGATCGATCGCAACATAAAAATCGCGCCCAAGCCCTACGTGTCTTGGCCGCCCGCTTAAAAGACGAGCAATTGCGCAAGCAACAAGCCGCACAATCGGCGACACGAAAATCATTAGTTGGCAGCGGTGATCGCAGTGAGCGAATTCGCACCTATAACTTTCCACAAGGACGTATCACCGACCATCGCATTAATTTGACGCTGTATAAAATCGAAGCGATTATGGACGGCGACTTATTTGAATTGAGCGGAACACTGACCGCCGAGCACCAAGCAGAGCAGTTAGCAACAATGAATAGCGAGTGATTTTAATGATCGTTGCGTTCGCCTGAAATATAGTTTTCAAATTTGGTGAACTGACCTAAAAAAGTCAGGCGCACATCACCAATTGGACCGTTACGCTGTTTACCGACAATGATCTCGGCAACTCCTTTGGCTTCAGTATCTTTGTTGTACACCTCATCGCGATAAATAAAAATAACCAAGTCGGCATCTTGCTCAATCGCGCCAGACTCACGCAAATCGGACATGATCGGACGCTTATTCGGACGAGTCTCTAAACTTCGATTCAACTGCGATAAGGCAACAACTGGACAATCTAACTCCTTTGCAAGCGCTTTCAAGTTACGTGAGATTTCAGAAATCTCAGTCGCGCGGTTTTCACCTCGATCAATCGCCGACATCAATTGCAAATAGTCAATCACAATCAAACCCAAACGCCCGCACTCACGTGATAAGCGGCGCGCGCGCGAGCGTAATTCAATCGAATTCAAAGCGGGCGTTTCATCGACATAAATTTGCGCCTTATTGACTTTTTCCATCGCTTGCGTCAAACGCGACCAATCATCATCAGTCAAACGTCCAGTCCGCATTCTTTGTTGATCAAGGCGCCCCACAGTACCCAACATCCGCGTCACCAATTGCACACCCGACATCTCCATCGAGAACACGGCAACAGGCAAACCCTGTTCGATCGCCGCGTGTTCGGCAATATTCATCGCGAATGCGGTTTTCCCCATTGATGGACGCCCCGCAACAATCACCAAATCACCATTTTGTAAACCCGTGGTCATGCGATCTAATTCAATAAAACTGGTCGATAAGCCCGTGATCTCACTTTGATCTTGACGACCGTATAACTGCTCAACGCGTTCAACCACTTTTGCCAGCAAAGGCTGGACACTAATAAAACCTTGCTGACCACGCGCGCCCTCTTCCGAAATTCCCAGAATTTTGGCTTCAGCTGAATCTAAAATTTGTTGTGCATCACGACCCGCTGGCGTGAATGCATCGCTTGAGATTTCATCACTGATCTGTACCAGTTTGCGTAATAGACCGCGCTCATGCACAATCTCTGCATAGCGTCGAATGTTCGCCGCCGACGGCGTGTTCTGCGCTAAATTGTTGATGTACTCCAGACCACCAACATCATCGGTCTGCTTGATTTTCTCTAAGGATTCAAATACCGTAATCACATCGGCGGGACGATTAGCGCCGATCAAACGTCCGATATGTTGGTAAATCAATCGATGATCGTAACGATAAAAATCGCTTTCAGTTAAATAATCAGCGACCCGATCCCATGCGGCATTATCGATCAATAAGCCGCCTAATACCGCCTGTTCGGCTTCAACAGAATGCGGAGGAATTCGTAGGGAATCAAGTTGAGGATCGCTCATAAGAATTTGGAGAGTGCGATTGAGGGCTTAATGACAAAACCTTAGTAGGTCATTAGATGCCTGTGAAAATAAGGGCATCACGCCATCGAACAATTTTTTATCGAAAAAAAACGGGCACCAAGTGCCCGTTTTTAACATCTATGACTAAACTAACTTATTCTGACACAACTGAAATTTTAATATCGCATGTCACATCGGTATGTAATATCAATTGAATCGTGTGAATACCCACAATTTTCAAATGACCTTCAGGCATACGAATTTGACCACGCTCAATTTGATAACCACGTTTTTGTAATGCGCTCATGATATCTAACTGAGTCACTGAACCGAACACACGACCATCCACGCCCGCTTTTTGAGCCATTGTTAATTCAAAATTCTCAAACAATACGGCTTGTTTTTGAGCCGCCTCGAGTTTTTCTTGCGCAGCGCGCTCTAATTCAGCGCGTTGTGTTTGAAATGCGGCAATGGCGGCTTCAGTTGCCCGACGTGCTTTTTTTTGTGGAATCAA
>JAVKMA010000159.1:0-4370 GCA_031538685.1 Burkholderiaceae bacterium
CGTTGAAGTAGCAGAACACATCGCATCACCCGATCTTATTGAACCTGTGGAACGCATGGAACCTGTGGAGCGCGCGCCAGAATCCCCTTTGTCATTGACAGACACCACAACTCCGGCCGCCATACTGTGCGACGCGAAAACTTGGTTAAGTCTGGTCGCACAATTGCCGCTAAAAGGCATGGCGCAGCAATTGGTGTACCAAAGCGAACTTATTACCGCCTCAGGTCAGCAAATTCATTTACGAATTCCCTCGGCGAGTTTGCGCACCGCCAGTAGCGAAGCGACTGTGCAAGCGGCGCTGTCCACTCATTTTGGGCAAGAGATTCGCCTGAGTTTTAGCGAAGGTGCTGTATCACAGACGTATTTAGTGTTGCAAAAACAAACTGAACAAACCCATTTGGCGCACTTAAAAACGCAAATTGAATCAGACAGTTTTTTCCAAAATTTAGTGCGTGATTTAGGCGCATCCTTGATTCCCGACTCGATTCGTTTGAACGCTGCCCCCACGACGGCACCTTAAAATTTTCACACCTTTATTTTTCACACCCCTATTTTTAGATCACAATTTTTTGGAGATGAGATCATGATGAAAAACGGCTTATCCGGCTTAATGAAACAAGCCCAAGCAATGCAAGACAATATGAAAAAGGCACAGGCAGAATTGGCCAATATCGAAGTCGAAGGTCAAGCTGGCGCCGGCATGGTCGTCATCAAAATGACCTGCAAACACGTAGTTAAGCGCGTGACAATTGCCCCTTCTTTGACTGGCGATGATAGAGAAATGCTGGAAGACATGTTGGCCGCTGCGTTTAACGACGCCGTACGAAAAGTCGAAGCAAGCTCCGAAGAAAAAATGAGCGCAGTGACTTCGGGCATGTCCTTGCCGCCCGGATTCAAAATGCCTTTTTAAGCACCTTGGCGCACGGGCCTCCCCTTGAAAAATTTAATTGAAGCCTTGCGGGTTTTGCCCGGTGTCGGTGAAAAATCGGCACAACGCATGGCCTACCACTTGATGCAACATGATCGACAAGGCGCGGCGCTGTTGGCCAACCGCTTGACACAGGCCTTAAACGCGTTAAAACCGTGTAGTTGGTGCAATAACTATACCGAAGAACTCTTGTGTTCGACCTGTAGCAATCCCAAGCGCGACAGCGGCTTGTTGTGTGTCGTCGAAATGCCTATTGATCAAATGCGCATCGAGCAAACTCATGTATACCAAGGTTTGTATTTCGTTTTGATGGGACGCATCTCACCCATTAGTGGTCACAGCGCCGAACATGTCAGTTTACAAAAATTGCGCGCACGTTGCCAAGAAGGCACCGTCAAGGAAGTCGTCCTTGCCACCAGTTTTACCCAGGAAGGTGAAACCACTGCATACGCCATCGCGCAACAATTGCACGCTTTGAATATCCCCGTCACGCGCTTGGCACGGGGCGTTCCAGCGGGTGCGGAGTTGGAATACCTAGACGCCAGTACTTTGGCGCATGCGCTGTGGGACCGTCGTAGCGCTTAAGTCATCGACTACATCAGCACCGTCAAAAATCATCTTTTCATCTTTTCATCCCTTCTTTTAAACACAAATCATTATGAAAATCGCATTTATCGGTTTAGGTGTCATGGGTGCCCCAATGGCAGGACATTTACAAGCCAAAGGACATTCGGTAACGGTTTTCAATCGCAGTTCTGCCAAAGCGCAAGCGTGGGCAAAAAAATATGGCGGGAGCGTCGCCAATTCGCCTATCGAGGCGGTCAAAGACGCAGAAATAGTGTGTTTATGCGTCGGCAATGACGACGATGTGCGACGTGTTGTATTAGGCGATGGGCTTGCCCAGAAAGGAATTATGGCGGGTTTGAGTGCAGGCGCAATCGTGGTTGATCACACCACCACCAGCGCCAAAATTGCGATCGAACTGGCGGCAATTTTGGCAGAGCACAAAATGTTTTTTATTGACGCACCCGTATCTGGCGGGCAAGCTGGCGCAGAAAAGGGTATTTTGACCGTCATGTGTGGCGGCGATGAATCTGCATTTTTAAAAGCTAAACCCGTGCTCATGAGCTACGCGCAGGCAGTCACTCGCATTGGCCCCAGCGGCAATGGTCAATTGGCAAAAATGGTCAATCAAATTTGTATCGCCAGCCTTTTGCAGGGTCTTGCCGAAGGGGTTCAATTTGGGCTCAATGCCGGTTTGAACATGCCCTTAGTGTTAGATGCGATCAGCCAAGGCGCCGCCTCGTCATGGCAAATGATCAATCGCGGTAAAACAATGGTGGACGACAAATTTGATTTTGGTTTTGCCGTTGATTGGATGCGCAAAGATTTGGGTTTGTGTCTGGACGAAGCGCGCCGTAATCATTCCAGCTTGCCCGCGATTTCTTTAGTCGATCAGTTCTACGGTGAATTGCAAGCGATGGGTGGGGCGCGCTGGGATACCTCAAGTTTGATTAAACGCCTGCCCAAAAAATCATAATCTTTTTTCTTAAGATTTTGTCACTATATGACTGAACCGACGATTACCTGCCCGCATTGCAAAACTGACATTCGTTTAACCGAATCCTTGGCGGCGCCCCTGATCGAAACGACACGTCAACAGTTTGCCAAACAATTGTCCGAAAAAGACGCTGTGATTGCGCAACGAGAATTGGGAATTCGTCAAAAAGAAAAAGTTCTCGCCGATGCCACGCGAATGCTGGAGGATCAAGTCGCCACCAAGGTCAACGAACAATTAACCAGCGAGCGCGCGCGCATTATCGAAGAAGAATCTCGGCGCGCCAAACAAGCCAGCGCCGCAGAGCTGGATAGCAAGGCGCGCCAATTAAACGAATTGCAAGCGGTGTTAAAAGTGAGCGATCAAAAATTGGCCCAAGCGCAAAATGCGCAAGCCGAACTGATCACCAAACAGCGCGAACTTGATGACGCCAAACGAGAATTGGAACTGAACGTTGCCAAGCGCGTCCAAGAAGGTTTAAATGAAGTTCGAGACAAAGCCAGACGCGAAGCCGAAGATAACTCGCGCCTCAAACTGATGGAGAAAGAGCAAACCATTTCTTCCATGCAGCAAAAAATTGAAGAGTTGAAACAAAAGGCTGAACAAGGTTCGCAACAATTACAAGGCGAGGTTCAAGAACTCGAACTCGAAAATTTACTGCGCACCAAATTTCCGTTTGACCAAATCGAACCGGTACCCAAAGGCGAATTTGGCGGCGATGTATTGCAACGCGTTTATAGCGCGCAAGGACAGTTAAGCGGCACGATTTTGTGGGAATCCAAACGTACTAAAAACTGGAGCGAGGGCTGGCTGGCAAAACTGCGCGAAGATCAACGCACCGCCAAAGCCGAAATCTCGGTTTTAATCAGCCATAGCCTGCCTAAAGAAATCGAAGTGTTCGACATCATTGATGGTGTATGGGTGGCGCATCCGCGCGCCGCCTTGCCTGTCGCGACGGTGTTGCGCCAAACCCTGCTGCAAGTCAGCGGCGTGCGCTTAGCTTCCGAGGGCCAACAATCGAAAACCGAATTGGTGTATCAGTATTTAACGGGGCCGCGTTTTAAACAACGGGTTGAAGCTATCGTCGAGGCGTTTTCAACCATGCAAGAAGACCTCGACAAAGAACGCAAAGCCATCATGAAGCAATGGGCCAAACGCACCGAACAAATCGAACGCGTGATGGGCGCGACGGTCGGTATGTATGGTGATTTGCAAGGCATTGCCGGAAAATCTCTGCTGGAAATTGAAGGGCTGGAACTCTCGGCCCTGGGTTCAGATCAAACCGAATCAGAAACGCGCCAATTAGATCGACCGCTCACCACTTTACCAACACCAACACAAACACAATTATTAGATTAAAAATTCGGCGCGCCCTTGACCCAATGACTCAAACGGACGGGTCATTCAAATTTTTGTGTAAAGCTCGCAAAGTCCAATTTCAAATTGTTCAATTGCTGCTGCAAATCGGCCACCTGATGTTCCAAGGTTTCAATCCGGTCACTACGCGGCGAACTGGCGGCTAAACCTCCAACCCCACTAAAGGCTTGCGCGGATTCGGCTTGACTCTGTCCTTCAGAGCCACTCATCAAATGAATGTAGCGCACTTCTTTAGCACCTGGCGCACGCGATAAACGCGCGACCATCGGTGGAAATTTTTCACTCAACTGCGTTAGCGCATCTTCGACCGCATGCGCGTCGCTAAAAGCCACCATGCGCTCAGTGCGCGCACGAATTTCCCCAACCGTTTGCGCACCACGCAGTAATAATACGCACAACACCGCTTGCAAGGGCTTGTCTAAACTGATGCGAAAACTCATGTGATGTTCGTATTTCGGGACACGGCCACCAGCTTGTTGACGTTCTTGCACTAATTTTTTTTGGCTC
>JAVKMA010000160.1:0-7000 GCA_031538685.1 Burkholderiaceae bacterium
GCGCAAATCAGATTGGCGCAAAGCTTGTACGCCCTAAGTTTATGCACCCCAATTTACCAAAAAATGCTTGCTTTATTGGGGCGGGGCGGGCGCTAGATCACAAGCGCCCGCCTCCGCTTAGCCGCGCAGCTTGATCAGCAGCTTCATGCTGTTCAGCGCCTTCTTGTTGCCAAAAGGCGGCTGGAACATCATCTGGATGGTAGAAAACGGCGCTTGGTAGTACACCGGACGCAGTTTGGAGAAGGTGACAAAACCCTCATAGCCGTGGTAGTGGCCCATGCCACTGGCACCGACGCCACCAAACGGCAGATCGTGCTGTGCCACATGCAAGATACCCTCGTTGATCGACACACCGCCTGACATGGTGCGGTCGATGAACAGGTTTTGCAGCCCCTTGTTATTGGTGAAGGGATAAACTGCCAGCGGCCTGTCGCGCGCGTTGATGTAACGTAGCACCTCCTCGGGGTCGCGATAGGTCAGTATCGGGAGGATCGGTCCGAAAATCTCGCGTTGTAACACTTCCATCTCGGGGGTGGCGTCCAGTACCAAGTGCGGCACAAATTTGCGCATATCTGCGTTTGGCGCGGTCTGCGGCGCTAGGTTGACTAGTCGGGCGCCTTTGGCTTGGGCGTCGGCCAAAGTGGCGTGCAGACGCTGGAAGGCGCGCGCGTCGATGATGGTGGTGAAGTCCGAATTATTGATGTCGGGATAGCGCTGGGCCACCAGGCGCTTGGCGTGCGCCACAAATTCGTCAACCTTGCCTTCAGGCAGGAATACGTAATCGATGGAGGTGCAGATCTGCCCCGCGTTGAGTAGCTTGAGCCACATGATGCGTTCGGCTGCGGTTTTGATAGAGAAATCAGGTCCGACAAAGGCGGGTGATTTGCCGCCGAGTTCCAGCGTCACTGGCGTGAGGTTGCGCGCGGCGTTGGCCATGACGGCACGGCCAGTCTGTCCAGAGCCCGTGAACAGCAGGTGGTCGAATGGCAACGAGCTAAAAGCCGGACCGTGGCCGCCTGCGTCTTCAAAAAATGCCAGTTTGTCTTGCGGGAAATACTTCGGACTTAGCTCCTTCAATACTCGCGCGAGGTGGGCGGAGTTTTCCGACATTTTCACCATTGCTCGGTTGCCCGCGGCAAAGATGGAGGTCAGCGGCACAATCGACAGGTTGAGCGGAAAGTTCCACGGCACGATCACGCCCACCACGCCCAGCGGCTGCGGAATTAGTTTGTTTTTGGCCAGGGGGTACATCATCGCGTCAACCTTCCGCTTCATGGGCTTCATCCAACTCTTGAGATGCTTGAGGGTGTCACGAATACCGTCGAGCACCACAAAAAATTCGCAGAACAGGGTTTCGAATTCCGAGCGGTTACCGTAGTCGCGACTGATGGCCTCGACTAAGAGGGTCTGGTTTTCTTTTAACATGCGTGCGAGAGTCTTCAGGTCGGCCACACGCTCGCGATAACTTGGGTTGGGGTGTGTAAAGTAGGCCTTGCGCTGCAACTCCAGCGTGATGGAGAATTCTTTTGGAATGGCCTGCGCCAGTTGCGTCTGTTGTGTTGGGTCGATAGTGTTCATATTGGTCTCCGTGGTTTAAGTGATACTCCGTCATACTAGGTGACGCCACCCCTAAGGCAAAGGACGCGGACTGTCAATACTCGGACATTAACTGACAAAGCCGATGTTTTGCCACAGGGCGGTTGAATGGTGCTCAGTTGGATCGCGCTTAGTTGGAACGTGCTTAGCGGGGTGATGTTCAGTTACCACCGGCGCTCAGTGCTGCCAATGTTGGAGCGCCTGTCGTTTGGTGCAGTTGACGAAACTCTGCCGGTGACAAACCAGTCCAGCGGCGGAACGCCCGGCGAAAGCTGCGGGCGTCAGACAGACCGACGACAAGCGAAATCGCTTCGCTCGAAGCGCCTTGCTTAAGCAACTGGATGGACCGACTGCGGCGGTCCTGATCGAGCAACTGAGAGTAATCAATGCCTTCGCGAACCAGCATGCGGTGCAACGTGCGCAGGCTAACGTGCATGCACTGCGCGATGTCTTCCAGTCGCAACAGATGTCCATTGAGTGAAAACAGCTGCGTCAGCAGTGTGCTCTGACTGCCCAGGCCGATGGCACGGATTTCCTGCTCGCACAGCGTTTCCCAATAAGCGCAGGTGTAGGGGTCATGATGGGGGTTGCACAGCTCCAACAGGCGGTTGGGAAACACCATGCGTGCCACCTGGGCGCCGCCGCTGACGGGGACACCCAGCAACTGGGTCAGTTGCGCTGCCACGTGCGGGTCGTGGCTTGGCAGCTCCACCCGAGTCAGCGGAAACAGGCCACCACAAAACGTCTTGATCACGTTGAAGTTGGTCAGAAGGTGGTCGATCTCCAAGAAACCGCGGCATTCGGCGTCGTCAAAGAGTTGCGGCGATTCAATCGCGCAGGTGTCGGGCTCACCGGTATCGAGTACTAGCGTATGCGCCATCAGCGAGCCCGCCAGCAACTGGTGGCGAAGCCCGAACTCGATGGCGGCACCGACGGTGGACTGGGAAGAAAATGCGGGGCCCAAAAGTCCTAGCTGCGTCACCGATTTGTATCGACCCGTTTCACAGGCCAGCGACAAGCCACCATGGCGGTGTAGCGCGCGTTTGATGCCCTCTCGAATGCGGGCGTAACTCATGAGGTCAGATGGGGTCTGGGCGTAACCGCGTCCAAACAAATCGTACGCCGACCAGCCGACGCCCTGCGCCCAGTGCAACAAACCAGTCAAGCTGTGTACCGCAAACACAGGATCGTCCACCGACACAAAGCGCCGCGACGCCGGCTTAGCGGCGTAGGTGTTTTCGATGGCAACCGAAGTCCCCCAAACTGGCATCCAATGTCCTTTCAAAAACATGGTGGAATCTCTATCCTTACGCAATCGACTAAGCCTGAGCACTGAAGCCAGACAAATCGATTTACCAAATCAGTATAACTACGAAGCGGCCTTTTAACAATAGGTATTGTTACTAGCGCTACTGTTACCAAGGGCCTATTCAGTGGGCCGATACGAAGACAACAAGGAGATGCAATATGACCAGTAAATATGTACTAGAACGTTCACGCCGTTCGTTTCTAAAAACCGGAGCGGCCTCGCTCGCCCTGATCGCCGCCGGTGGTTGGGTGGCCAGTCACTTTGCCGACCAAGGCGCCCGCATCCTGTACCCCCAGGCGCGGCTGTTGGGTGCGCAGGCGCAGACCATGCTGGCCAAGCTTGCAGACGCCATTCTTGACGGGATGCTGCCCACTGATGCCGCCGCTCGCCAGGCCGAAATCGTGCGTGTGGTCGCCACCGTCGAGGCCTCGCTACAAGCTTTGCCACCACACATTCAGAAAGAAACTCAAGACCTGCTGGTGATGCTGGGTCTAGCGCCCACCCGCGCCTTGCTTATTGGTCAGTGGTCGGGGTGGGCTAATGCCAGCCGAGAACAAGTCGGCGCGACCTTGCAAGGCCTGCGCACGTCGTCGGTGGGCTTGCGCCGCGCCGTCTACATGGGGTTGCGAGATCTGGTGGCAAGCTGTTACTACGCCAGTCCCAACACCTGGGCACAAATTGGTTACCCTGGCCCGCTGCTGCGCGGACCAGGAGTGGAAGTTTGAACGAAACCAAACCAAACGAAACGAAACGAAACGAAACGAAGCATAAACATGAATCGGAGCATAAATATGAATAAACGCACTACTTACAATGGTTCGACTCTGGCGCAAGACCTGACACTAGACGCCGATGTTGTCATCGTCGGCACCGGAGCCGGTGGCGGCATGACTGCCGAAATCCTGACCCAGGCCGGCCTGAAGGTCGTCATACTGGAAAAAGGCGGGTACCACACCGCCAAGAACTTCTCGCAGAACGAGGCAGAAGCCTTCCCCATGCTCTACATGGATGCCGGTGCCCAGCGCACCAAAGACAAGGGCATGGTGGTGCTACAAGGCCGCAGCGTGGGCGGTGGCACAACCGTCAACTGGACGACGAGCTTCCGTACGCCAGACTTCACGCTCAAGTTTTGGGAAGACCAGTACGGACTCAAGGGCTTCAACAGTGCGGCCATGGCGCCGCACTTTGCCGCCGTTGAGCAACGCCTGAATATGCACACTTGGTCGGACGCGCCGCCCAATGAAAACAATGCCCTGCTGGCGCGTGGTTGCGAGAAGCTGGGCTTCAAATCGGCCATCATCAAACGCAACGTCAAGGCTTGCGCCAATTCGGGCTTGTGTGGAGTGGGTTGCCCGATCAATGCCAAACAAGGCATGCTGGTCACCACCATTCCCAGCGCGCTTGACCAAGGGGCGACGCTAGTGTATTGCGCTGAGGCCATGACGATTCAACATGACGGTAAGCGCACCACGGGTGTCGAGGCCCTGGCCATGGATCCGCTGGGTCAAACACCAACCGGTCGAAAAATCCGGGTCAATGCAAAACATGTGGTGCTGGCAGCGGGTGCCATCCGTTCACCCGCGCTGTTGATGCGCTCGAAAGTACCCGATCCCTCAGGCAAGCTAGGCAAACGCACCTTTTTGCACCCAGTGGCCGTGACCCTGGGTCGTATGGCAGAGTCCGTCAACGCCTTTCACGGTGCGCCACACTCGGTCTACTCCGAGCATTACATGCTGCATGAGGGCAAGGTCAACGGCACTGCCCGCATGGGCTACAAGCTCGAAGCCCTGCCAGTAACCCCGTTGCTCATGGCCTCGCTGGTCGACAAAAGCTTTGGCCCCGCCAGCGCCGAATTGATGAAGGCGTTGCCGCATTGGCATGGTATCGACGCACTGCACCGCGACGGCTTCAATGACCACGAGGCCTGTGGTACGGTAGAGCTCAGCGGCGACAATGGTGTGGTGCTGGACTATCCGATCACCGACTTCGTCAAAAAAAGCCTGGTAAGCGCCACGATCGAACTCGCCGAAATCCAGTTCGCCGCGGGTGCCCAACAAGTCATGCCCATGCATATGGAAGCAACGCCGCTCAAGAATCTGAACGAAGTCCGCCAGTGGACACAAACCGCGTCAATGGACCCGCTGCGCCTACTTAGTGGCTCTGCTCACGTCATGGGGGGCTGCCAAATGGGCACCTCGACCAGCAACTCGGTGGTCAACGAATGGGGCCGCCACCACACCATCGAGAACCTTTCGGTGATTGACGGCTCGGTGTTTCCCACCTCCATCGGTCTGAATCCTCAGCTCAGCATCTACGCCACGGCGCATAAAAACGCTCACGCACTGGCCAAGGCGCTCAAAGGGGCATAAACGGTGTCAACTATAAATCCGAATGGCCCAGCCATCCAGGGCGCTGAACAGCCCTGGAGCGCCGCCTACCGCAAGTACGGCATTTCAGACACCTTGCCGACAACGCCCTTCGAAACCGTCACCGCCCTGATGGAGGCGGCCATGCAGCGCCATGCCGACCGACCTGCATTCAGAGCCTTTGGTCAGACACTGAATTATGCCGAGGTGGACCGCCAGTCAGCGGCCTTTGCCGCTTGGTTACAAAACCGGCTGGGCGTGAAGAAAGGTGATCGTGTGGCCTTGATGATGCCCAACCTCTTGGCGTTTCCGATTGCGTTTCTGGGCATCGCGCGGGCCGGTGCGGTGCAGGTCAGCGTCAATCCCTTGTACACACCGCGCGAACTGGCGCACCAGCTCAATGATTCGGGTAGCGAGATCCTCATCGTCTTCAGCGGCGCAAGCGCTACGTTTGCAGAGATCGCGGCGACAACACCAGTTCGGCACGTCATCACAGTGCAACCAGGGGACGGATCGAGCACCCGACTGCCGGGGCCAGCGATTGACGCGCGGCTGAAAGACAGTTTTTCGTTCGAGCAAGCGCTTACCGAAGGGGCCTGCATGGAACGCCAACCCGTTGCGCAGAGCGGAGATGATTTGCTCTTCCTTCAGTACACCGGAGGCACCACCGGTATTTCCAAAGGGGCGGCCTTGTCAAACCGCAATCTTGTCAGCAATGTGGCGCAGTTCAAGGCTTTTATGGGCAGCGCCACACGAGACGGTGAAGAGGTGTTGGTCACGGCCATTCCGCTGTATCACATATTCGCTTTGATGGTGAACTTCATCACCTACTTCTCCATCGGCGCAGACAATTGGCTATTGGCCAACCCACGCGAGATGGATGGATTCGTTGACACGATGGCCCAGGCCCGACCCACGGTCTTCATGGGTGTCAACACCCTGTATGCGGCTCTGGTAGCGCATCCCCGTCTTAAGGAGGTGGATTTTTCGCGCTTGCGGCTCTCGGGCGGAGGTGGTGCCGCCGTGGTACCCAGCACCGCGCAAAAGTGGCAGCAGATTACCGGCAATTTCATTCGGGAGGGCTACGGCCTCTCGGAAACCAGTCCCGTGCTGTCTTTCAACCCCGAGGCCGTTGAAAGCTTCAGTCACAGCACAGGCCTGCCCCTGCCGGGCACCCACATTGTGCTATTGGATGCCGAGGACAAACCCGTGAGTGGTGTGGGCGTGGCAGGAGAAATTTGCGCCCTCGGCCCACAAATCATGTCAGGCTATTGGCAGCAGGCCGAGGCGAATCGAGTCGCCTTTACCACCGATGGCTACTTTCGCACCGGCGACATCGGCTACTTTAACGAGCACGGTTTTTTGTGCATTGGCGATCGCAAGAAAGACATGGTGCTGGTCTCAGGATTTAACGTCTATCCCAACGAGGTAGAGGCTGTCGCCAGTTCCTTATCGGGGGTGCTGGAGTGCGCCTGCACGGGCGTTCCGGATGAAAAGACCGGTGAAGCCGTACGGCTGTTTGTGGTCAAGGCGCCCGGATCGACCCTAACCGAGGCGGAGGTCATCGAACACTGCCGCCAGGGCCTCGCAGCCTACAAGGTACCCAGACAGGTTTTATTTCAAGCCAGCTTGCCCAAAAGTGCCGTAGGTAAGATCTTGCGGCGCGAGTTACGCACATTAAGCACATCCAGCAGCGCCTAGAAAATCCCCTGCCCAAATTTTTATCGGA
>JAVKMA010000161.1:0-3495 GCA_031538685.1 Burkholderiaceae bacterium
CCCACCTTCGATGATCTGGTTTTGCGCGGTTCGCACGCTCACAGTTTGATGCGCAAATGCGTGCAACTCATTCCAGCGCGCGATGAAAGGTGTAAAGCCGTGCGCATCTAATTGCGCTAAATTGCACAGCAAGGGCGGAATCAAGGCCAGTAATAATTCGCGCGCATCATCAGATTGGGCGCATAAATTATTCACGTCAAGGTTGTTTACGCCCATATCATTCAAACCGATGTCATTCAAACCTATGTCGCTTAACCCAATCCCCCCCTCAATTTGCGGCGACTCCACATTAATCCCAATTCCAAGAACGCAATGATGCGGATGACGGGTGCTTGACTCCAGCAATATCCCCGCCAGTTTTTTTCCTTGCCACAAAATATCGTTAGGCCACTTGAGTTGTACCTGCGCACCCAATTTTTGTAACACTTCCGCGCAAGCGACGCCAACCACCAAAGCGGTAGCAGGGTTTTGCCGCGCGTGATTTAAAAAAGGAAGGGCGATCGAAAAAGTCAAACTGTGATGCGGCGAAACCCAAACCTTGTTGCCGCGCCCGCGTCCGGCGGTTTGATGTCCAGCACACAACAAACTGGCGTGTGGCGGCATGTTTTGCATTAACGCACTATTGGTGGAATCGATTTGGGCGACATAGCGACTTTCCCAAGACGCGCTCCACTCTTGTAGTGCGGGAAGTTGCTCATGTTGCTGGGCGACTGCGCTAATCGCCAGTTGTAGTGCGGGTTCCAATTTCAACATGACCAATCATTGATGAGTAGGCTCGAATATTGAGAGAATTATTTTTGCGCGAAAAAATGATAGCTGGTGCCGTCAAATTCGCGTTGCAAAGTGCCCTTGTGCCATAAAAAATTCAAATGCGCGACGGCCTCACCTAGAGCAAAAAATAAATTGTGCGTATCAGTCAGCGGCCGTTTAAACAGCGCAGGCAAAATACCAAAGGCAGTCAGTGCACCGTGTCGAGCCAGTTCGGTAATCGTCTCTAAATGTGCTTGATGGTGCGCTGCTAATTGCGCAATCCGCCCATGCAAACCATAAAAAGGCAGACCGTGGCTGGGCAAAATTAAAGTGTCATCAGGCAGCGCGCGAAACGCATCAATTGACTGCAAAAATTCGGCCAAAGGATTGGCGTCTGGAGCGTAGGCATGTACCGCGACATTGGTTGAAATTCGTGGCAAGATCATGTCGCCTGCGATCAAAATTTTGTGTGCGGGTGAAAACAGCGCGATATGTTCAGGACTGTGTCCGTAACCGGTCAAAGTTTGCCATTCGATAGCGCCCAAACGCAGGTTCATCCCCGCGCGTAAGCGTGAGAAATGCGGCGGCAAACGGTGCACGAGATTATTGTAGTAGTCATCTCGCGCCTCCCATGAGGCAATGATCTGTGGGTCAATGAGTCCGTGGCGTTGGAACAATCGATTTTCTGCTCGCGCATTAAATCCTTCGGCTTTGCCATGAACCAAGCGCGCCATGGTGTATTCCGACAAGCTCATGTGAAATCTCGCACCGTCAAAATGTTCGAGCAAGGTTTGTGCTAAACCGACGTGATCGGGATGAAAATGCGTTGCAACGATATTTTGTACCGATTGCATTTGAGGATCCTGAAACAAAATCTGCCACGCATCGACAATGGGTGCGTAATGGATTCCTGAATCAACAATCGTCGCGTGCGCGGCGTCGGGCAAGTGCCACAAATTAATGTGATCTAAGGCGAAAGGCATCGGCATCCGAATCCAAAAAATATCTTTGGTAATTTCAAGTCGTTGCGCGACCTGCGGTTTTTCGCTGCCTAAAAAATAATTGGGCTGAAACTCGTTCATAAAATTGATCCTAGCAAAGAAGGAAACATCTTACTCCGATCGCCTACTGGAATAATGATGTGGACGCGGCGCAATATCGCGTGATTGCAAAAGAGTAGTGATTCAGGCCACGCGTGATAAAAAAATCTCTGCTATTCTCCCCGTCCCAAAACTCTTATTTGTCATATGCCTGACTCTGCAACACCCCCAGTCGTGATGCATAAATCGTGGTTGGAACGCTTGACTGATTTACTCACTAAAGCGCCACAAGATCGTGCAAGTTTATTAAAAATTTTGGCTGAGGCGCACGAGCACAGCGTGATTGATGCTGATGCACTATCGATGATTCGCGGTGTATTACAAGTATCGCAACAAACGGTACGCGACGTCATGATTCCGTTTTCTCAAATCGATATGGTGGATATTTCCGCGCCCGTGGATACCCTGATTGATATGGTGATCGAATTAGGACATTCACGCTTTCCGGCCTACCAAAAAAACCGTGACAAAGTGGACGGTATTTTGTTAGCCAAGGATTTGCTGCGCTATTACCAGCAAGATGATGGCGCGGGAGGGTTCGATCTTCGCGATATGTTGCGCCCCGCAGTTTTTGTTCCAGAATCAAAATTGTTAAACGTCTTACTGCGCGATTTTCGCGATACGCACAATCATTTAGCTATCGTGGTTGATGAGTACGGCAGTATTGTGGGCATGGTGACGATTGAGGATGTGATTGAGCAAATTGTCGGCGAAATTGAGGACGAGTTTGATTTTGACGAGGAAGACGATCACATTGTGCGCTTAGACGCTGATGTTCAAGGGGCTTGGCGCGTACGCGGCATTACTGAAATCGATTACTTCAATAGTCATTTTGGTTTAGCTTGGTCAGATGCGGACGCGGATACCGTCGGTGGTTTTATCGCCAATCACTTGGGACATGTGCCACATTTAGGCGAGACGGTGATTTTGGAAACCTATTCTTTTGAAGTCTCGCGTGCCGACGGTCGTCAGGTCGATTGGTTCTTGGTCAGAAAAATTCCCGCTGTAGAAGTAGATGAATAGGCTCATGCATAAGTTCAGGCATAAGCGGCATAAGCTCACGCATAAATGCGGTTTATAAAAAATAAAAAGCCATCGCCACAACCGTGGTTGGGATAATGGCCGCGCCGAGTAAGCCGGACGCTTTGACGGTGTTATCGGGGAAATGTGAGCGTAGGATCGCCAAGCCTGGTAAGTTAGGTGCATTGGCGATGACGCTTAGCCCGCCGCCAGTGACAGCACCGGCGACCAAGAAGTATTTAAATGAATCGGACAAGCCTGGAATCAGTGATCCCAGATAGGTCAGTGCGGCGTTATCGGTGATTCCCGTCAGAAGCGTTGCGCCCAGAAAAACCTCTTGGGGGCTTAGGCTCAATAACAAAGGCTGCAACCACCATGATTGCATGCCGCCTAAAACTACTAATCCGCTTAAAAAGGAAGCGACTAATAAAGCCTCGCGCAGCATCAATCGGTTTTGATGCTGAGGGTAGGCGGTCGCCAAGCCCATAAACAATAAAAAAATACCGATAAAAACCGGCGCGTCGTGAGCGAAAAGTATGATGCCTAATAATAAAAACATGTGCAGAACTGAAAATCGTAAAGGCACGGCGGCATTTGCAGAGGTGCGCGCGGACGAGGCAAGCGG
>JAVKMA010000162.1:0-7628 GCA_031538685.1 Burkholderiaceae bacterium
CAACTCCAGGACATACTTTGGATCATGTCACGTATTTCATCGACAGTGATCCGGACAATCCACCGCGCTTATTTTGTGGCGACACGCTATTTTCAGGCGGCTGTGGACGCGTGTTTGAAGGCACGTTTGCGCAAATGCTAGACAGTCTCAATACACTGGCACAATTGCCCGACGACACCTTGGTTTACTGTGCCCACGAATACACGTCAAGCAATTTACTCTTTGCCTGTTTTGTCGATCCGAATAATCAGCAACTTCAGGATTATCAAAAATGGGTGCACCATCAGGTGGCACACAATTTATCTACTTTGCCCAGCAGCATCGCACTTGAAAAAAGCATCAATCCTTTTTTGCGTGCGACACAACTGCAGGCCTGGGCGCAAGAACACAGCGGTCAAAAAATGACTGACGCATTGGCAAGCTTCGCATACTTGCGGACTTTAAAAGATACTTTTTAAGAAAAACTTGAACATTAATTCGGCGCGACCAGCAGATACCAATCAAATTCAGGCCTAAAAACAGAGGGTTTTAGTAGTTAATTAAGGGTACTTCTATAAATACAGAATGTGCGGATGAAGTGCGAGGCGCACAGCACACAGAAACCGGAGCGTACATACAGTACGTGAGGATTTCGCGTACTGCGCAACAAAGCAATTCGCCGCAAAAATGAATTGATAGAAGTGCCCTTTATAGAAACGGGCTCAATAGCGGTGTATTTATAAGGGCGTACTTGTTAAGAGCGTATTTAAGGGAATCTTTGGCGCATTCGCTACATTGTGTGATCGGGTAAATCTAGCTCCCCTAAAAATCAAGCTATTACAATCTCGACCTTTGCATTATCCAAAACCCGATTCCCCATGACTGACCAGACACCCCCTCTTTCAAGCGCCCCGACTCATCCGACCAATGCCCAAACCGCTGAGTCAATACCTGCAATACCTGCAACACCTGAAACACCTGCAACCGTGCAAGCACCAGCGGGCGCCGGCGTAAATGCGATGTGGGAGCAAAAAACAATCGAACGTTTATTGATGGAAAACCTGCGCGAGAGCCGTTTACGCCGTCGTTGGAAAGTTTTTTTCCGTCTGGCGTTTTTAATGTTGGCCTTATTGTTAATCGGGCTTAATTTTGACTGGGGTTCTGGCTCAGGCGCACACAGCAAGCCACATATTGCCTTACTAAATTTGCATGGTGCTGTGGGTGCTGAAGAACGGATTAACGCCAGAGATGTCGTGCCGGCTTTGCAAAAAGCATTTGCCGATCCCAACAGTAAAGTGGTGGTGTTAAGTATCAATAGCCCCGGTGGTAGTCCCGTTCACGCCAATATCATTAACCAAGAAATTTTTCGTCTGCGCGCCCTACATCCCAACAAACAGGTCTACACCGTGACCGAGGATATTTGCGCCTCGGCGGCGTATTACATTGCGTCCGCCAGCGACAAAATTTTTGTCAATCCAGCCAGTATTGTCGGTTCGATTGGGGTCGTCTCATCGAACTTTGGCTTTGATAAAGCGATGCAACGTTTCGGTGTCGAACGTCGTTTAATGACGGCAGGTGTCAATAAAGGATTTAACGATCCCTTCTCACCGCAAAACGACAAACAAAAACAATATTTGCAAAATATGTTAAATGAAATTCATTTGCAATTTATTGGTGCCGTCAAACGCGGACGCGGTAAACGATTGAAAGAAAACGCAGATACCTTTTCGGGACTCGCATGGGTCGGCAAACAAGCGGTAGAAATGGGTTTGGCCGATGGCTTTGCCTCTCTGGATAGCATCGTGCGTGAACAGGGTCATGACCAGGTGGTTGATTACACGATTACCGACAACCTGCAAGATCGGTTTTTCAAAAAAATAGGCGTGTACATGGGTAGTGCGGCCGGTGCGGCCGGTGCGGAACTGGTGAATACTTTGTCAGGCCAAGCGCAACAGAGTACGCTCAAGTAAAGGACACTTCTATCAATTCATTTTTGCGGCGAATTGCTTTGTTGCGCAGTACGCGAAATCCTCACGTACTGTATGTACGCTCCGGTTTCTGTGTGCTGTGCGCCGCGCACTTCATCCGCACATTCTGTATTTATAGAAGTGCCCTAAATTGCGTTTTATTCGGCGCTGGTTAAAACTGCGACAGTCAAATCCAATACTTTTGAGCCAGCGTTGTCAAAACGGATTCTGGCTTCTTTTTGGCCGTTGATGTGCTCAATCGTCCCCAAGCCAAATTTAGGATGTTCGACTCTTTGCCCAATCCGCACAATAGCACCGTCAAACGCGGTGCTGCTACGGTTTTGTGCCATGCTGTTGGCAAGTGTGTTAGCAATGCTGTTGGCGCTGATATGTTCACTGTGTTCAGACTGTTGCGTCTGGTCGGACTGACTGGTTTGCCACCAGGGATGTTCAGCGCGCGCGCTTAACCATTTGATATGCACTTTCGGTAATTCGTCGATAAAACGCGACGCAATGCCAAAGCGGGTACGTCCGTGCAACATACGATTTTTGGCATAAGTCAAAAACAATCGATGCCGTGCACGCGTAATCGCGACATACATCAAACGACGCTCTTCATCACAGCCCTCATCAGTGAGCAGACTGTTTTCGTGTGGAAACAAACCCTCTTCTAATCCCGTAATAAATACCGCATCAAACTCCAATCCTTTTGCAGAGTGCACGGTCATTAGTTGAATCGCGGCAACGCCCGCTTCGGCTTGACGTTCGCCAGACTCCAGCGCAGCGTGGGCGAGAAATTTGACCAACGCCGATTCGCTGGGACTGTCGGATAACAAATCTACCGCCAATTCAGCGTCACTATCAATAGGCGCAGCATTTTCCGCAGCATCGTTTGCACTGGTTTCTTGTACAAAATCAGCCGCCGCGCTGACCAATTGATATAAATTTTCAACCCGTTCAGCGCCGTCGCGTTCGGCTTGGTAATGCGCCAACAATCCCGTGTTATTGCAGAGGGCTTCGATAACGCTGTTGAGTGGATTGTTTTGCGCGAACTGCTGTAATTCCTCAATCATGCCAATAAAACTGGCCAAAGTCGCACCGGCTTTGCCACTCAAAAAGCGTGCGCTACGGTACAAAGATTCTTGTGATTGCACCGCCGCGTCTTGCAACTGTTCTAAAGATCGTGCGCCAATACCACGCGGGGGAAAGTTCACCACGCGTAAAAACGCGGTATCGTTTTGCGGATTTTCAATCAATTGCAAATAGGCCAGTGCGTGTTTGACTTCGGCACGGTCAAAAAAACGCAACCCGCCAAAAACACGATACGGCAATCCGGCACGGAACAAAGCGTGCTCAATCATGCGTGACTGCGCATTGGCACGGTACAACACGGCGATTTCATTTAAAGCTAAACCCGAATCTGCCAGCGCTTCAATTTGTTCGACGATCCACTGCGATTCTTCGTTATCCGAAATCGTTTCCATGATGCGAACCAATTCGCCGGCGCCCGCTTCGGTAAATAAATTTTTACCCAAACGCCCGCTGTTAAAGCTAATCAGAGCATTGGCGCAATCCAAAATATTGCCATGCGAGCGATAGTTGTGTTCCAAACGAACCACATGTTGCACGACAAAATCGCGCTCAAACGCCAGCATGTGCGCAACCTTGGCGCCACGAAAAGCATAAATACTTTGATCATCGTCGCCCACCGCAAACACGTGTGATGCCGGTGCTGTCGCGGACAGGGATAAACGTTTTAACCAACCGTATTGCACATCATTGGTATCTTGAAATTCATCCACCAAAATATAGCGAAAACGCGCCTGGTAGTGCGCGCACAGGTCTGGCGCGTTGCGCAATAGTTCATCGCAGCGTAACAATAATTCGGCAAAATCGACCAAACCTTCTTTTTGACATTGCGTTTCGTAGGCGGCGTAAATTTGTTGCAAGACGCGGTGAAATGCGTCTTGCGTTTCAACTTGGTGCGAACGCAAACCTTGTTCTTTAGCGGAGTTGATATAAAACACGGCTTGGCGCGGCGGATATTTTTCATCATCCAAATTCATCGCTTTGAGTAAACGTTTGACCAAAGCGTTTTGATCAGCAGTATCCAAAATTTGGAATGCATTGGGCAAGCCAGCACGTCCGGCGTGTAAACGTAACATCCGATGACATAGGCCGTGAAAGGTTCCGACCCATAAATTGTGTACGGCAAGCGGCAGCAAAGCCTGCACACGCGCCAACATTTCTTTGGCCGCCTTATTCGTAAAAGTCACCGCCAAGATATTCGACGGACGCGCTTGTCCCGTTTCGAGCAACCATGCGATCCGCGTAGTCAGGACGCGTGTTTTACCAGAACCAGCGCCCGCAATGATCAGCGCCGATCCAGATGAGACCGTGACTGCGGCTAATTGCGAGGGATTAAGGTGGTTCAGTAAAGCGGTCATGGGGGATTAAAATTGTTGTTTGCTCAGTTATCTGCTAAGTGGTCTATTAAACCCATGGCGCAAGGGGTGTGAATATGACGAGAGATTTTAGAGGATAGCGTTTTTACTCCCCCAGTTCACGCACAATGCGCACACAATTCACGCATAATCAAAAATGCTTGATCCGCCTATAATGGCGGCTTCTTGAAACCTTGTTTGCTGGGGTTTAGTTCCAATGTCCGAATCTTCAGGCCTCAACACTTTCACCCTCAATCAGACCAGTGCTCAAATGAGCGCGTGTCATATACCAGATAAATTGATGGCTTCTATTCAAAAATTATTCGTCATATTGTGTTGCGGTGCAGCCTTAACTGTGGCGTCTAATGTGGTATCAATTGCGGCGCACGCGCAAGAAAAAACCACGCCTAAAAATACCGACAACGCGGTCAACAACGCAATATCCAATGCCGATGTGGCGACGGTACCGAATAATTTGCCCTCGTCAAATTCAGAAGGGACCATGTTGGCGCAGCCGATTGTTGAAGGACGAGTATTGTTCAAAACCAGCCCTGAAAAAAATCCTTCATTTGGCCTCATGACCGAGCAAAGCTCAAACAAACCGGCTAATGCGCGCGCTCAAATCGGAGAAACGCCTTTAAATTTTCCACCTTTTGGTAGCGGTACGAACAACGAAGCCGCGCCACCCGCCAATATTTGGGAACGCATCCGCTCCGGTTATGGCATGGCCGATATTGACAGCGCACAATTTACCGCACAATTGCGTTTTTACGGCAACAAACCCCAATTCATTGCCCGCGTGTCAGAGCGTTCTGGGCCTTATCTGTACCACGTAGTCGCGCAATTAGAAAAACGCAAAATGCCGCTGGAGTTGGCACTCTTACCTTTTGTCGAATCCGCCTTTAACGTGAATGCCAAATCCACTGCCAAAGCGCTCGGAATGTGGCAATTTATTCCCTCAACCGGACGTTTGTACGACTTGCAGCAAAATGCTTTTTTTGACGAACGCAAAGATGTGATCGCCTCGACCGATGCGGCGATCAATTATTTAAGCAAGCTTTACGCTCAATTTGGCGATTGGCATTTAGCGCTGGCGGCATATAACTGCGGCGAGGGTTGTATCGGTAGAGCGATCAGCCGAAATTTAAAAGCGGGCAAAGGCATTACTTTTACCGATTTAAAAATCCCCCGAGAAACACAGGCTTATGTACCCAAATTATTAGCCATCAAAACCATCATCGCCTCGCCAGAACGATTTGGCGTGCATTTGCCGGTATTAGAAAACCAACCCTATTTTGAAAAGATTGTGCAAGAAAAAGATTTGGACATTAGCTTGGCGGCGAAATTTGCCGACATTCCTTTGGACGAATTCAAAATTTTAAATCCGCAATTTAATCGTCCGATCATCACTGCCGGAACGACTTTGTTATTACCTATTGATAAAGTTGAAACCTTTCTCGCGCAAAGCCGCGTCTACACAGGCCAGTTATCCAGCTGGACTGCCTTGGTCTTAAGCACGCCACAACGCTTGATTGATTTAGCGAGCAAACTCAAAATTGACCCCATCAATTTGGCGCTCGCCAATAACTTAGCACCCAACGCAAAATTGCGCGGGGGGTCGACTTTAGTCGTCCCCAAAGACGTGAAAAATGGTGTCAGCATGAACGACATTCCTGCGGCAATGATTCGTAATGCCACTTTACAATTGGTGGCCGAACAGAAAAAAGTCGACAAATCCAAGAAGTCAAAATCGAGCAAGTTGAAAAAATCAAGCAAATCAAGCAAATCAAACAAAGCCAGCAAATCCAGCAAATCTAATACCGCCAAACACCCCGCCACGCACAAAGCGAAACTAAAAGCTGTGCATAAAACCTAATCTGCGGGTGCGGCTTGCATAGCTTGCATGCATAGCTTGTTTAAACTGTTTGACCTGAATACAAAAAATTCACCGATTAAGTACGCAGATTATTTAGAGATCATTTTTTTATTGAGGGTTTTATGTCCGATTTATCCGTACAAAATAAACAAAAAAAAGCCGCCGCTGAAGCTGCGATCGAATTTGTTAAACCCGACGACATCATCGGTGTTGGCACTGGTTCAACGGTGTCGTATTTCATCGACGCTTTAGGGCGCATGCAAACGCCGATTCGTGGCGCGGTATCAAGTTCTGAAGACAGCACCAAAAAATTACAAAAAATTGGCATCGAAGTCTTAGACCTCAATCAAGTCTCGCGCTTGTCAGTGTACGTTGACGGCGCGGATGAAATCACTGAACACGGTGCAATGATTAAAGGTGGCGGTGCTGCGTTAACGCGCGAAAAAATTATCGCCAGTGTTGCCGACAAATTTATTTGCATCAGCGACGACTCTAAATTAGTGCCCGTGTTAGGCCACTTTCCCATGCCGATTGAAGTGATTCCAATGGCGCGTTCAGCCGTCGCGCGCGCCCTGCATTTATTGGGTGGACAACCCAATCACCGCATGGGCGTGACGACGGATAACGGCAATATCATTTTGGATTGGGCAGGTTTACGCATCACCAACCCCAAAGAATTAGAACGAACCGTCAATCAAATTACCGGTGTCGTGACCGTCGGATTGTTTGCTTGCCGTGGCGCGGATGTATTGTTGCTGGGCACAGATCAAGGCGTTCGCAAAATAACTTTTACTTCAAACGCCGGATGAAGAACGTTACGATTTATACCGACGGTGCGTGCAAAGGCAATCCTGGCGCGGGGGGATGGGGCGCTTTATTGCAAATGGAAAACGGCGCGCACGAATTGTGTGGTGGCGAACCAAACACCACCAACAATCGCATGGAAATGACCGGAGTGATCCAAAGCCTGCGCGCGCTCACAGAACCTTGTCAGGTCAAGCTGTATACCGATAGTTCCTACGTACAAAAAGGAATTAGTGAATGGATACATGGGTGGAAGCGCAATGGTTGGAAAACCGCTGCCAAACAGCCGGTCAAAAATGTGGATTTGTGGCAGCAGCTTGATGCGCTGGCGACTCAACATTCGATTGAATGGCTGTGGGTACGCGGACACAACGGCGATCCAGGCAATGAACGCGCGGATCAACTGGCCAATGAGGGTGTACTCAAACAAGGTCGCTGACATGATTGATTCAAATGCTGGGTCTAAGTGATTTTTAATGACAATTTGATGAAATCCTTAATTCAAAACTAAAGCCATGGTAGATCTGGGCATTTTGGCGCTGGTACTGATTTCAATCA
>JAVKMA010000163.1:0-3315 GCA_031538685.1 Burkholderiaceae bacterium
CATTAATTGAATTCTCTGGTGACATAAATTTATAATTGAATGGTTGTACCCTATTACAATAGCTCTGCTACTCAAGCCCTACTACTCAACGATTCCGCGTCCCCAACATAAATTACATGACTGACTTTAGCCTTAAGTTTTCCCATGTTGCTGATTTTTTACGCACAACCCCACAGTTTTTTAGTGAATACCCTGAATTTATTTTATTGCCAAATGATACCGAGACTAATTCTTTAACGCATCGACATTTAGAACAATTACGCAAAAAAATTGAGACTCAAGCTTTAGAGCATCAATGGTTAAGCGACAACGCGCAACAAAATCAAAAAACGATCGAACGCTTACATCAATTAAACCTCGCATTGATTCGTTTTGCGTTTGAACATCAACAATCTTTTAATTTTATTGAACAATCACTAAAAACCATTTTTGAATTAAATTTTTCTCGAATCATCACTGTAAAAAATACCTCGCTTATGGATTCAGTCGATGAATCGCATGCTGAGTTTTTTGACACTTATGGCACCTTAATGCGTCCTCAATGCAGCTCGTTTTTAGACGATGAAACATCTCTCTTGCGCAAAATTATGCCGCCACAAGTCGCGTCGTATGCGCTCGTACCGCTAATTCAAGAAAACGGTTCTCTAAATGGTTTGTTGATTTTGGGTGACCTCGATAAACAACGCTTTACCCCCGATATCAACACCCTATTTCTACAACAGATTTCGATTCAATTAAGCCTACTGATTGAATACATCGACAAACCGTAATCCGAGTCGATAACGAGACATGAAAGAACTCGTCGCCGTTCAAATACAGACTCCGATACAAGTTGAAATTGAACAACGAATCAATTCTTATTGTAGCTATTTGCGCGAGGTGAGAAACTACTCACCGCACTCAATTTCAGCTTATCGTCGCGACTTAAATCATCTACAACAATTTGATCGCGCACTGATTGAATTAAAAAGCGCGGACTTTCAAAAGTTAAATATTCGTCTACACAGCAAAGGCTTATCCAGTCGAACAATTGCGCGAACACTTTCATCCTGTCGTGGATTTTTTTATTGGTTAATGGAATTTCATGCCGCACCCATCAATCCGGTGACGGGTGTGCGCTCTCCCAAGCACAGTAAACGTCTGCCAAAAACTTTAGGCGTTGATCAAGCCAATCATCTTCTTAATAGTCATCAAAAAAATTTACAAGATACGGTTCAGGCAAAATGTGATCAGGCTATGTTTGAGCTTTTGTATTCATCAGGATTACGGGTATCCGAATTAGTGAGCGTAGATTACGCTTTTATCAGCACCCCAGAATACACCTCTATCAGTTGGCTAAACCGTGCCAGCGACAGCGTTCGGGTATTAGGAAAAGGGCAAAAACCACGCGAAGTTCCAGTTGGTCAACAAGCCTGGAATGCAATTGATTCGTGGTTGAATACGCGCAAAAAATTACCCAACGAACCCGCTTTATTTTTATCACCTCGCGGTAAAAGAATGAGTGTTCGTTTAGTGCAATCACGTTTACAAAAATACGCGGCGATGCAGGGAATTAAGTTACACCCACATATGTTGCGCCATTCTTTTGCCAGTCATTTACTGCAATCCTCGGGCGATCTGCGTGCGGTTCAAGAATTGCTTGGACACGACAGCATCGCCTCCACTCAGGTTTATACCGCGCTCGATATTCAACACCTAACTTTGACATACAACAAAGCACATCCTCGAGCCAAAAAGAAAAGCGACTCAATCTCATGAACTTTATTTTATTTGCACGAGTGATTGATTACTATGGTGATGCCGCAATCGCGTGGCGTTTGAGTCGCCTACTTGTCCAAAAATTGCGTGATAAAAAAAACGAAGTCGCTCCAAAAGTAATTTTGGTCATTGATTGCTTGGACACTTTGCAGGCGTTGGTACCTTCAGTCGATGTTTTAGCCAGATATCAAGTCATTGACGGCGTCGAAATTCACCACTGGACACTTGATATTGAAGACCGTTTGATTTTGCCTGAAAAAATTTCAGAACAAATTTGGTGTGTGATTGAAATTATCGAATGCGATGCGCCAAAAAAAAAGCTCCTTCAATTGCATAAAAATGCCGCGCGTTTCATTTATCTTCACTATCATTATTTAGCGACCGAGCAATGGGCGCCTGACTATCATTTACGTTTGGCGTCAGTCACAATTGAAAAAGAACACCTTAAACGAATCAATTTTTTTCCAGGATTTGAACCAAACTTGGGCGGTTTATTAAATGAGCATCAATCCAAACCGCAGGTCTTACCCAAATTCATTAGCGATTTAGTTTGCCAAAAAAATCAACTTCAAGCCTTGTTAATTTCTATTTTTACTTATCCTGATACACCGTATCAAAAACTCTTTTCGGCATGGCGCAAAAGTTCACGGGCCATTATTTGCGTCATTCCCGATTGCATATTGCCTGCGTCATTTTTAAAACAGTTTGCAACTGATCGTTTAATTTTTGTTTCGCTCCCCTTCTTGCCGCAAATTGATTACGATTTATTGTTAACCCAATGCGATCTCAATTTTGTTCGGGGTGAGGATTCTTTTATGCAAGCCGCCTGGTCGGGTAAAGCCTATATCTGGCAAGCCTATCGACAGGATCATGATGCCCATTGGGACAAAATTAATGCGCACCTTGCGCAATTAGAAAAATTTGGCGAACAGCATTATTTACCAATCCCACGACAGCTTCTGACGCTCTTTAGTTTGTGGAATCACTCATCAACATCAACACACTCATCCAATAACAGCGATTGGAATGTGATGTGGCAAAACTGTTTGGTTGATTGGCCTAACACTTCAATCTTTTTTAAGGCCTGGAGTGAAAAATTACAACAGCAAGAATCCGTCGTTGACTATTTGATGAAAGCAGTTATTGAGGATAGAACGGCGATAATGGCGCATCAGTAAACACCTTAATAAATTTCTGAAATCATCAGTCCTTGATTTTTCGAGATTAAGGTTCGTATTCTTACATTACCCCCGTTATCCGCACTAGCCCACATTACCGCCGAGTCATTAACTTCGCCAAAACTGCTTCTCATGTCGCGCATTCCCGATCATTTTATTCAAAGTTTATTAACCCGTGCAGATATCACCGAAGTGGTCGGCCAATTTGTCACGCTTAAGAAAACAGGGGCTAATTTATTGGGTTTGTGTCCTTTCCATCAAGAAAAAAGCCCTAGCTTTACGGTTAATCAAACAAAACAGTTTTACCATTGTTTTGGCTGCGGCGTCAGCGGCAGCCCAATTGGTTTTGTGATGGCGTATCAAAATATTTCATTTATCG
>JAVKMA010000164.1:0-2919 GCA_031538685.1 Burkholderiaceae bacterium
CAAAATAAATTCCAGAGCGGCGAATCGCTAACACGCCAAACAGCGCGCCCATACATGCACCAGTCAAAGTCCCAGCAAGCAAGCCCAGCTCCGGCGACCAGCCCATGCTGCGGCACAAGTAGCCCATCACATACGCCGATCCGCCAAAAAATGCGGCATGTCCAAACGATAACAATCCGGCAAACCCCAAGAGCAAGTTAAACGCGCAGGCAAACAAAGCAAAGCACAACACTTTCATCAAAAAAGTGGGGTACATCAAAAACGGCGCGATACTGCCAATCAAGATCAGCGCGATAAAAGTCAAAATCGTGCGCCGTTGCGCGCTCATAAAAAAAGAGGGCATGATGGATTTAATAAATGTGAAATCATCAATTTGATTCAATCAATTGTTGTACAAAAAATCGTGATCGTTTGTTCAGCATATTCCCAACTGGCGGCGCGGCAATTTATGCGGTTTTACCAAACAAACCTGCCGGCCGCAACACTAATACCAATACCATAATCAAAAAAATCACCACGGCAGACGCTTCAGGATAAAAAAATCGCGTGAAACCTTCGATGATGCCCAGTGCCACACCAGTAATCACGCCGCCCATAATTGACCCCATGCCACCGATGACCACCACCGCAAACACCACGATAATCAGATTCGACCCCATGACTGGCGTCACTTGCATAATCGGCGCCGCTAACACGCCCGCAAACGCTGCCAGCGCGGCACCGGCGGCATAAGTCGCGGTAATCATCAAAGGCACATTAATGCCCAAAGCCTGCACCAAATCAGGACGCTGTGTCGCCGCGCGCAAGGTCGCGCCCAAACGCGTGCGTTCGATTAAATACCACGCGATGAAACACACCAGCAATGCCACTACCACCACCACCGCACGGTAAATCGGCAAATACATAAAGCCCAAATTCATGCCCCCTTTTAAGCCTTCAGGCACTTCATATGACAAGCCCGAGATGCCATAAAAATGGCGGAATACACCTTCGGCGATCAAAGCCAGGCCAAAAGTTAAGAGCAAGCCATACAAATGGTCCTGTTGATATAAGTGGCGCAACAATAGACGTTCGATCAGTATCGAAATTCCGATCATGATTAAGGGAGCGATCAGCAAAGCCCAAAAAAATGAAACGCCCCAATATTCCAACAACATCCACGCGATGAACGCGCCGATCATGTATTGCGCGCCGTGAGCAAAGTTGATGATGTTTAACAGACCAAAAATAATCGCCAAACCCAAACTTAAAATCGCATAAAACGAGCCGTTAATCAGTCCAAGTAACAATTGTCCGAGCAAAGCTGGAAGAGAGATACCAAAAATTTCCATAAATCGATCCGTAAATAAATCAATCACAAATAGCTCAATAACCCATCCATCAGTCATATTCCACCGCACTATTCGCGATCAGGGTTTGTTCTGGGCGATAGAGAATCCCCACACCCTCAGCAAAGAATGGCGAAGATCGCGGTGTATCTCACGATGTGCCTCTAGCGATTGTAAACACTGCTGTGATTGTGCTACGTGCGCTACCTACGCTACGTGGAGCCGTTACTTCATGCAACTAAAACCTCTAAATTGATGCAATGGCGCAGATACTGTCTCAATTATTTTTAATGATGATACTCAATATATTCGCGCTGCCTTACAAATAAATTGCACAAAATTACAACCGGTTGCACACGATTGCACGCGATACCTTTCATCAAAATCAGGCGCAAAATGAGACGACCACATTGACGCACCTATATCGCGTTTTACTTCAGTCAAATGTCATCCCGCGCTATGCCATCCCGTGCATTCGCACGCGCGTGATGCGTTACAGCGGTCCTGGCGTCGGTGATAAAGAATGCCACCACAATGGCCACAATTCTGTCGGTGCGGTCACCACATAGGCAGCGCTTTGACTACTAGCCTCTGGCGTCAAGATAATTTGTGACGCGATGGCGCGATTCGACACGCTAACCATACGGTCAGGCGCCAACTCTAGCCCATCCAAAGGCCAGAATAATCCCTGACTGGAGGCAAAACGCATTGGCCTCAAGGCCAGAACGCCGATGCGCGCCTCAGGCTTCACGGCAAAAGACTGCGCACCAACGCACACCCGAGAGACTTGCGCATCGTCAAGTAATAAAAATTTTTGCGGATTGATCAAAGCACTTGTGTGACATAAATTGGTCAGACTGGCCAAGACCGCCATGGTGTGATCCAAACGCCCACCGCTAAAGCCTAAAGCACACCACACTCGTGCAGAAAACTGTGCCAATACTTTATCAAAATCAGTGCTGTCTTGGTTAGCTTGATGCCAATGTCGTCGCGCCGGCAGCCTTGCGCCGCCGCTGTCAAAATCACCAATCAAATCGTCAACTTGGACGCCTATTTGTTGCGCGTAAAGTGCCCCGCCATCAGCCGCCACCACACGCAAAGACGAATGATGTGCACGCAAATATTGTTCAGTCTGCGCCAATAACACCAAATCAACTGGCGCATTACCAATCAACAAAATGGCATCATCAATCATAAGGGCACTTCTATCAATTCATTTTTGCGGCGAATTGCTTTGTTGCGCAGTACGCGAAATCCTCACGTACTTTATGTACGCTCCGGTTTCTGTGTGCTGTGCGCCTCGCACTTCATCCACACATTCTGTATTTATAGAAGTGCCCATAAATTTATCGCGCGAATCAAAACGCTTACAAACTGTTTTTGCCGATTATTTTTTGCTTGCTGCTTTTCCTTTAAGCGGCGTTTTCGCTATCGCTTTAGTCACGGTTTTTGTCACGGCTTTTGCCATCAGTTTGACTGATTTGTTTAAGGTTTTTTCCTTGTTTACAGTTTTTTCTGTCATCAGTTTTTCAGTCGGCTCTTTTTCAAGAAATGCTTTTTTAGGACTCATCACTTTTTTAATATAAATCAC
>JAVKMA010000165.1:0-4845 GCA_031538685.1 Burkholderiaceae bacterium
CCGAAATCGGAGTTCAGGAAGTTCTGGGCACGGGTTTGGGGGTGGGAATGCTATGCAGAAGAGGGCCCGCCGCCCCCCCCCCCCCCCCCCGGGGCGGGGGGGGGGGGGGGCCGCAGAAACAGAAAAGACTCCTTAAAAAATAGGGGGAATGTTGTGCAAGAATGCTATTGTGTAGTGTTCATTAGCAAGTGCCGATGAACGCTTTAGTATAAAAGATAAGCCGCAAACAATCGAGACGACTAGCCTTGTTAACAAAACGTCGACAAAGAGCCTTCGCTCTTAATCCCAGTTTGATTGAACATCCGAAACTAGAGTAATCCAGCCGCAGCAATACCAGTCATAGATTGTCTCTTTGAGCGACGCGCTGGTTTTTTGAAAGTCGGCGGGTTCTAAATACTGTTGATCAGCGAAAAGATTCAAATAGGTTTTATCGCTACTTTCGACTAAAAAAGATTCGCCGTTAATAAAAAATAAGCCTTTTCGATAGAGCATGCGCGTCCCCATCGCAAATCCTAAACCCATCTTCCCTGCCGCTGAATCAAATTGACTTCGGGGATAAGGGTTTTTTGGCGACTCAAAACTGACGCAAGCTTTTGGTTCGCTTAAATACTCGCCTAAAAAAATCTCTAAGTCTTCCGGCGCGGCTTGCCTTTTAGCCAGTGCGGTTTGTACTTTGTCAATCAATCGATCTTCTAGCTTTGCGGGCGTCTGTGTCGCCTTTAGTTCCGGATCCGCATAACGCCCTTGCCAAACCATCTCGTCAGCAAGGTAGGTTAAAAAGCCTTCGCCTAATTCCTGATAAGTATCGGCGCGAAAACCCACTGAATAAGTCATGCACTCGTTCAGTGCGATACCCTCATGGCAGTACATTGGCGGCAAATAGAGCATATCGCCTGGCGCTAACACCCATTCTTGTTCATGTGTGAAATGGCTTAAAATTTTTAAAGCCAGTCCCTCAATCATCCGCAAATCCTTTTGCCCACTAATCCGCCATTGCCGTTCGCCGTGCGCTTGCACCAGAAACACGTCATACGAATCAAAGTGCGGCCCCACTCCCCCACCCTTTGTGGCAAAGCTCAGCATCACATCATCCAAACGCGCGTCTGGCAGAAAGCGAAAGTGTGACAGCAGTTTGTGCGCCGGTTCAATTTGTAAATTGATACTTTGCAAGAGTACCGTCCATTCCTTGTCTTGAATTGAAGGCAGTTTTTCGATTGGGCCATGAGTCAGCGACCAGTCATTTAAGGTTTTGCGCACTAAGCGCGATTCAGTGAATCGATTTGCGGCGACTTTTTGAATTTCTTCAAAAGTAATTCCAGCGGAGAAGTTTGTAAACGCTTGACGCACGAGCAGGGGTTTTTTCTGCCAATAGTCGCGCATGAATAAATTGATGGATAAACCGCCCAATAACTGGCAAGGGGCAGAAAAATCCGGTACGGTTAATTTTTTTACCATCAAATTGGCGCTATTGATAATTAGGAATCGGGAGTTAGTGGTCAGGAATCAGAAACCAGGATCAGGGCCCCCAGCCTTAAAAAATCATTCAAGTTTAAGCAGTAAAACCTTGCATATTTTGTCGCAAAGTTTCCCGTTCAACCGCTTGAGTACGACTAACGCCTAAAGATTCGAGTAATACAAAATGAATTTTTCCTGCATTATTTTTTTTATCCAGCGACATTAACTCGTACCAGCGATCGAATGACATTTTGGGCGGAGTAGGCGGTAAATGGGCTTCCGCTAACAATGCTTGAATCTTGTGACTGACCTCGCTGGGACAGCCCGTGACCGCGCTTGATAACTGCGCCGCGATCACCATCCCAGCGGCGACTGCTTCGCCGTGAAACCATGTCCCGTAACCCGCGCCGACTTCGATGGCGTGAGCAAAAGTATGTCCAAAATTTAACAAGGCGCGTTCACCGGACTCGCGTTCATCGCGTTCCACAACGCCGGCTTTTAATCGACACGATTCGGCAATACCCGTTGTTAGTGCTGATAAATCAAGCGCAAGTATGGCTTTAGTATTATTTTGCATCCATTCAAAATATGGCATATCTAGAGCGGCGCCATGTTTAATCATTTCGGCCAGACCGCAGCGTAATTCACGCTGAGGCAAAGTCGTCAAGGTGTCGGGATCAATCAATACGGCAATCGGCTGATGAAAAGCCCCTATCATATTTTTGCCTAAGGGGTGATTGATTGCGGTTTTACCGCCGACGGACGAGTCCACTTGCGACAATAAAGTCGTTGGAATTTGAATTAACGCCACACCGCGCATATACAAAGCTGCGGCCAAACCAGCAACATCACCGATCACCCCACCGCCCAATGCAATGACTGTTGTTTTACGATCGCACTTTGCCGCTAACATAGCGTCTAAAATCTGCATCAATGATGCCCCAGTTTTATAGGCTTCGCCATCGTCTAACACAACGGTGATGATTTTTTTATGATACTGGACAATATTTTTTTGCAGTACCTCTAGATAAAGCGGTGCGACGGTAGCGTTGGTCACGATAAGCACATGTTCGCCGTGAATAAAATCAATCCATTTTTGTGGCCTTGCTAACAAGCCGGCTTCAATCAGAATTGGATACGCTCTTGCGCCCAATTGAACATCAACTTGCATAATTTTTTAAGAAAGTGGTTTGATGAGTTTTGGCGACATCTGCTCCGCAATTTGACGTGCCATTGCTTTGGCCTGGGCATGGGCATGCGTATCAATAGTGATGTCCGCGAGTTCTTGATAAATCGGCTCGCGAAGCTCTAGCAGTCGGTGCAAATTTTGCTTAGTGTTTTGTGCCAGTAAGGGGCGTGAATCATCACGTGTGACGCGTTCAAAAAGCGTATCGAAAGACGCACGCAAATAAAGCATTGTTCCCGTTTTTTTCATTAAATCACGATTTTCCGGAGCCAAAATCACGCCGCCACCAGTTGAAATTACAGTGCGCGATAACTGGCTAAGCTCTTGTAATTGTGCCGACTCACGAGCTCGAAATCCTGATTCGCCTTCTAACTCAAAAATCCATGAAATCGACGCGCCACATTTTTTTTCAAGCACGTGATCAGCGTCAACAAAGTCCCATTTCAAGAGATTGGCCAGATATTTTCCTAAAGTCGATTTTCCTGCGCCAGGCATACCGATAATATAAATACGCTGAATGGGTTGACGGTGTTGAGACACAAGATTCGATTTAGTGATTACGATCAAGCGTTAATGTAAACGGTGACTGCGGTAGTGTTCGCCGTGAGATGCGTCATCATCACCTTCATCATCCTCTTCATCATCAAAATGAACGTGTTGATGTTCAATTTCAACTTCGCTGGCTTCGCGGACATCAATCACTGACGCCGTGAAGCGTAAAGACAAACCCGCTAAAGGATGATTGCCATCTAATACGGCTTTGCCTTCAGCAATGTCAGTAATCGTGAAAATTAAAGGCTCATCATCTTCGTCAAGTTCATCGTCGCCTTCGATTTCCATGCCCACGGTAATATCTTCAGGTAGATTTTTGACGTCTTCAGTGCGAACTAATTCTGCATCGTATTCACCAAAACTCTCGGAAGGTTCCAAGTACACCAAAATCTCTTCGCCCACTTCTTTGCCTTCTAAAGCAGATTCTATTTTTGGCAAAGTGCTCTCGTAACCGCCGTGCAAATAAATCATTGGTTCTTCACTTTTTTCAATAATGTTGCCATCGTTATCTGACAGGGTGTAATTTAAGCTTACAACAGTATTTTTAATGATTTTCATATAAGGAAAGAAAAAATTCACGATTAGGCTTTAAAAAAATTAACGACAAATGCGCGCCCGCAAAGGGTATCAAACTAAAAAAATAATCCAATGGTTCGGAATTATAGATAGGATGGCGCAATAGCCCCCAAAATTTTTCGCTCCAAATTTTCCATTACTCGGGCATCACGTGCTTTGATATGGTCATAACCTAAAGCGTGCAAGACGCCATGAACCAAAATATGAATCGCATGGTATGCTAAAGGCTGCCGCAATTTTTTGGCTTCCTCAATCAAAATCGGCGTGCAAATCACAATATCCGCGCTACGCAATGGCGTTTGATAGCAAAATGTTAAAACATTGGTCGCGTAATTTTTAGCACGATAATTTTGATTTAATGCGTACCCTTCTGCAGTCCCGACAAAACGCACGGTAAGCTCGGTTAAATCATGCGTAGGGACCGCTTGCAACGCGTGCTCAATCCACGCATAAACGACTTTAGTCGGCCAAATTTTTTTGGATGGGGAATCCGAAAACTGTAAAGTAATATTTTTTTTCATTGATAACGTGACACTTAATTTCGACGATCCGCTTCCCATTTCTCATAGGCGTTAATAATTTTGGCCACTAATGGATGTCGTACTACGTCACGGCTGTCAAAATGGGTCACTGGAATATCTTTGATCGGCGCTAACACTTCAAGAGCATGCGCCAATCCACTTTTTTGGCGACTTGGATAATACGGCAGATCCACCTGCGTTAAATCACCCGTAATCACCGCTTGACTGGCGTAACCTATCCTTGGCAAGAACATTTTCATTTGTTCTGGCGTTGTGTTTTGCGCCTCGTCCAAAATAATAAAAGCGTGGCTAAGCGTGCGGCCACGCATATACGCTAGCGGCGCAATTTCAATAATTTGTTTTTCGATAAAGCGTTGCGTTTTTTCAGGCCCCAACAAGTCATAAAGCGCATCGTATAGAGGGCGCAAATAGGGATCAATTTTTTGCGCTAAATCGCCAGGTAAAAATCCGAGATGTTCCCCGGCCTCAACTGCAGGTCGCGTCAAAATAATTTTTTTAACTTTTTCGCGCTCTAGCGCGTCAACAGCGCAGGCA
>JAVKMA010000166.1:0-7283 GCA_031538685.1 Burkholderiaceae bacterium
ACTGGCGCCGCACCCGTACCAGTACCGCCGCCCATTCCCGCCGTGATAAAAACCATATGTGCGCCGCGCAAAGCAGATTCGATGCGGTCACGATCAGCTTCGGCCATTTCGCGACCTCGTTGCGGGTTCATCCCTGCGCCCAAACCTTCAGCGCCAATTTGTAAAGTCAGCTCTGCACCGCTGGCGGCCAGTGCTTGTGCATCAGAGTTGATGCAGATGAACTCTACCCCGGCCATTCCTGATTCAATCATATGACGACATGCATTGCCGCCAGCGCCACCGACCCCGACCACTTTAATGTTGGTACCGAGATGTTCTGATTCAACCATTTCAAAATCCATCATATCAACTCCTTAAAAATAAAACGTTCAAAATAAAATTGAGTCCGTCATCGAAACGGTGTTCTGTACAAACGCGGTTTCGATGACAGGCTTTTGCCATACTGCACTTGCGCCTAAAACTTTAAATCTAAAACTATCGTAAAACACTTCAATTTCACTTTAAAAATTGGCTCTAAACCATTCTTTAATTTTGACCCATAACTCGTTGGGTGGCCTGGTTGGCGCACTCACTTGAGAGGCCTCTGCATCAGCGTGACGTCTGGCTTCTTTTAATAATCCGACGACGGTGGCATAACGCGGGCTATCGATCACATCGGCCAGTTGACCACGGTAATCGGGTTTGCCCAAACGGCATTGTTTTCCCAAAATATCTTCCACCATTTCGAGCATTCCAGGCAGCAATGCTGAACCACCTGTAATGACGACATACGGAATTACCGCGTCTAATCCAGATTGAGCGACAACCTCGCGCACCATGTTTAATAACTCTTCAACTCGTGGCTCAATGACCGCAGCCAAGGCTTGGCGTGAAACTGAACGTCCAGCACGTTCTTCAGTTGCATCAATATCAATCATTTGCTGTGGATTGACCAAAGATTGTTTGGCGACGCCATATTGTTGTTTAATTTGTTCGGCTTCTTGAATCGGCACGCGCAGTGCCATCGCGATGTCGCTCGTGATTTGCTCACCAGCGACCGGAATGCTGGCGGTGTGACGAATCGCGCCCTCAGTAAAGATCACGACATCGGTGGTACCACCGCCGATGTCGACCAAAATGACGCCCGATTCTTTTTCATCGTCTTTTAATACCGCGTCACTAGAGGCCAAGGGTTGCAAAACCAAATCATTGACTTCCAAGCCGCAACGGCGCACGCATTTAACGATGTTTTGTACCGCTGAAGTCGCACCGGTCACGATATGCACACGCGCTTCTAGCCGTACCCCGCTCATGCCCATGGGTTCACGCACGCCTTCTTGACTATCAACTTTGTATTCTTGCGCGGCCAAATAAAGCATTTGATGACCGGCTGAAATATCAGTTGCTTTAGCGGTTTCGATCACTCGTTCAATGTCATTGGCTTTGACTTCTTTATCACGAATGGCGACCATGCCATTGGAATTAAAGCTGCGAATATGGTTGCCTGCAATGCCCGTATAAACGCGTTCGATTTTGCAATCAGACATTAATTCAGCTTCTTGCAAGGCGTTTTGAATTGATTCGACGGTTGCGTCGATATTGACCACCATGCCTCGTTTCAGGCCGCGCGACACATGGTGCCCCATACCGATGACCTCAAAGCCGATCCCATTTGCTTTGACTTCAGCGACGACCGCTACGACTTTAGTCGTTCCAATATCTAACCCGACGATGATGTTTTTGTTCATTGCTGGATCCTTTTAGCTCTTAAGTGTTGCATGATTCAATCTATTTTTAACGCACTATTTAACTTGCTAAGCCCAGTGCAAATCCATTGGGGTAACGCAAATCGATGCTCTTAATCCCGCGCACAGCGTTCTTTTGTACGCGCGGCAATACTTGTAATAAACGACGTATGCGATTGTCGATGGTCTGATCGTTCAAATCACGCCCCAATTCAATGTGCATGCCATTGGTCAAGACTAAGTGCCAGGCCAAACGATCAGACAAACTTAATGATTCAATGTTCATGTCAAGCGCTTGAAAGCCTTGCGTCAATAAACGATAGCGGCGCAAAACTTCAGCGCTGCTGCCTTCGGGGCCATTAAATTGCGGCCCGCTTTGTAAACTGAATCCTGGTGCTTCAAATACATCGCCCGTGCTTGATAAAAATCCCCGTTCACCCCAACGGCCTAAGACCTGATATTCCTCCACCCGAATCACCACAACATTGGGCCAACGTCTTCGCACTTGTGCGTTGCGTATCCAGGGCATCGCTTTAAAGGCATCGCGAATTTCTGCCAAGTTCACATTAAAAAAATTACCTTGCACGGTATCCATCACTTGCGCGCGCGCTGACTGCGGATCGATGCGGTGTAAAGGTGTACCAATGCTTTCGATACGTACCGTCGCGATCGCAAAAAACGGTTGGCGTCCCACCCATTGCAATAGGTAATAAGCGATTACAACAACTAAGCAGATCAACCATCCTAAATTAATTAAAGTCAACATTTGGTGTTCCTTATTCATGAGTTATTACCTTGATAATTTTGTTACATTCAATAGCATTGATTGATTTGCCGCTAGTCATATTCCTGTGATTTCAAACACTGCGCTTGTTCCAGTAAATACACACACAATTGGGGGTAAGACCAACCGTATTGCCGTGCTGACATTGGCACCAGAGAGTGCGAAGTCATGCCCGGACTGGTATTTATTTCTAACAAATATTTTTGTTGTGTATGACGACACAGCATCACATCGGCGCGCGCCCAGCCGCGACAATTCAAGACTCGATAGCTGGCGGTGACCAAATTTTGAACAATTTTTTCATCTTCAGGTGATAAGCCACTGGGACACAGATATTCGGTGGTATCAGTGAAGTATTTATTTTGATAGTCGTAGTTACCTTCAGGCGCATTGATGCGGATTACTGGTAAGGCAAAGGCTTGATCACCTTCACCCAAAATGGGGCAAGTCAATTCGATGCCCTCGATAAACTGTTCGGCAATCACGACACGATCGTTTTGCGCCGCTTTTTGATAGGCTGCGGCCATTTGATCAACGGCACTAATTTTGGTCAAGCCAATAGTTGAGCCTTCGTGCGCGGGTTTAATAATCAGGGGTAGGCCTAAGTCAGTAGCGATTTGCGTCCAATCACTGTGGGCACTCAAAACATGATAACGCGGTGTCAGCAGTCCGGCTTGTTGCCACACGCGCTTGGTTAATTCTTTATTCATCGCGACACTAGAGGCCATCACATCTGAACCGGTGTAGGGAATGCCTAAAATTTCCAGCGCACCTTGGATGCAACCATCTTCACCATAGCGTCCATGTAGAGCGATAAACACGCGGTCAAATTTTTGTGCTGCCAATTCAGTCAAGCTGTGTAGACCGGTATCAAAGCCATGAGCGTCAATACCGATTTCTTGTAGCGCGTCTAAAACACCCTTGCCCGACATCAATGAAATATCGCGTTCAGCCGATGTTCCACCCATCAGAACGCCAACTTTGCCAAGTGGATGAGAGATCGTATTCATATTATTTGGGGGGATGATGAAGTCTTTGCGGCAATTGTCCGACGGTACCTGCGCCCATCGTCATGACAAGATCATTGGCGCACACAATGTCATGCAAGATATCTTGTGCCGCGGTCAAATCGTCAGCGTAAATCGGTTCAACTTTGCCCACTATCCTCAAGGCACGTGCGAGAGCCTTGCTGTCAGCTGCGGCGATTAAATCTTCACCTGCGGGATAAACCGCGCACAAAATCAACACGTCGGCCAAACTCAACACTCGCACAAACTCTTCAAATAAATCGCGAGTACGGGTATAGCGATGCGGTTGAAAAATCAAGATCAAACGTTGTTCTGGAAATACGCGCCGCGCCGCATCCAGTGTGGTTGCGATTTCAACGGGATGATGACCGTAGTCATCCACCAATTGATAAGTGGCTTCAGGTTTATCGGCAAAGACGGACGCACCATAACGCGTAAAACGACGGCCGACACCGGCAAAATGTTCAAGCGCGCGCAAAATTGGCGCATCCGGAATTTCCAGTTCACGCGCAATCGCAATCGCCGCACAGGCATTTTGGACATTGTGTAAACCTGGTTGATTTAACAATATCGTTTGTGTGTCGTATCCCGCTTGGGTCAAGGTAAAGCGCATCATGCCGCGCTCCACGCCAACATCGCTGGCGCGAACTTGCGCGTCTTGCGCAAAACCGTAACTGACCACCGAACTGGTGATTGAAGGCAAAATTGCGCGCACGTTTTCGTCATCAACACAGGCCATTACCGCGCCATAAAAAGGGATTAAATGCGTGAAGTCGATAAAGGCTTGTTTTAATCGTTCCAAGTCGTGACCATAAGTTTCCATGTGATCGCGATCGATATTGGTAATCACCGCAATCATCGGATGCAAGTGCAAAAACGAGGCGTCAGACTCATCAGCTTCGACGACGATGTATTGCCCTGAACCCAGGCGTGAATTGGTTCCTGCTGAATTTAAACGACCACCAATCACAAAAGTTGGATCTAGTCCGGCTTCAGCCAAAACGCTGGCGACCAAGCTGGTAGTGGTGGTTTTGCCATGAGTCCCCGCAATCGCGATACCTTGTTTTAAGCGCATCAACTCGGCCAACATCAAAGCGCGCGGCACTACTGGAATGCGCGCGGCACGCGCTGCTTGGACTTCAGGGTTATCTTCACGCACAGCGGTGGAAATCACCAAGGCATCAGCGCCGGCAATGTGTGCCGCGTTATGGCCGACAAAAATCGTCATACCTAAACTGCGCAGATGCGCGACTACGACGCTGTTGCTTAAATCTGAACCAGACACTTGATAGCCAAGGTTATGCAAAACTTCGGCAATACCGCTCATGCCCGAGCCGCCGATACCAACAAAATGAAGTTGACGAATTTTGTGTTTCATTCGTGTCCTCCTAATTGGGCCATTACGGTTTGACCTGAAACACAGGACAGAATCGTGTTGATAATTTTTTGATGGGCATCAACGCTCGCCAATCGACGTGCCGCAATGGCGTATTGGCAGCAGCGTTCGCGCGTTAATTGCGATAACAAATCGCTCAAACGAGCGCTGTTTAATTCGTTTTGTGGCAAATGCACCGCCGCATCATGCGCCGCTAACCAACGCGCATTGCCGACTTGATGCGCAGTGGTTGCGGCGACAAATGGAATACACACTGCGGCGACACCGACGGCGCACAATTCGCTAATCGTCATTGCGCCACTGCGGCAAAACACGACATCGGCTTCGCTATAAGCGCGCGCCATATCGTCGATGAAGGTCACGACTTTGGCTGTGATATTGAGCGCACTGTATTGTGCGATTAACTCGATCGCGGCATTGTTTGCTGAACCACATTGGTGAATGATTTCTAAAACACAGTCAGGATGGGTTTCTTGCCAGAGTGCAAAAGCAGAGGGTAAAGTGTGATTAAAAACCTGTGCGCCCAAACTGCCGCCCACCACCAAAATGCGCAAATTGTTTTCAGTCCGTGCGGTGTAACGCTGTTCTGGCGCGGTGATTGCGCGCAGGTTGGCACGAATGGCATTGCCCAGCACTTGATGTGTTATCGAGTGATCGCCCAAACCAAACAAAATTCGGTCAGCATATTTTTGTAAAACACGGTTAGACAGCAAACGCTCAAGGTCAGCGTTGAACAAGATCAGCGGGCATTTGGTCAACCAACGGCGCAAGGCGCAGGCAAAACCAACCGGAACAGTAATGTAGCCACCCATGCACAAAACCGCATCGGGTTTGACCTGACGCAAAATGAGTAGTGCTCCAATCATGCTAATCATCAATTGCCCAGCACCACGAATTTTGTGCAGTAAACCTTTACCGCGTAGACCATTGAACGCGACGCGATGCAAGGTAATTCCTTGCGCGGGGACTAAACGGTTTTCCATTCCGCTTTTTGTGCCTAACCAGGCGACTGTCCCGCCTTGCGCGCGCCACTCTTGCGCCACAGTCAGTCCTGGAAAAATATGTCCACCGGTTCCCGCCGCAACTACCAGCAAGGTTTTGTTCGCGCAGTATTGCGGCATCTCTGAAACACTTATATTTTCAGATGCCGTGTTTGCAGATGTCGTGTTTGAAGATGTCATGCACGGCCTCGCTTCATTTTTTCACGGACTTCAAAATCAATGCGTAATAACAGTGCGATGGTTAATAAGTTAATGATCAGGGACGATCCGCCATAGCTCATAAAAGGTAAAGTCAATCCCTTAGTCGGCAGGGCGCCACTGGCGGCGCCAACGTTGACGCAGACTTGTACGCCAAACCAAATCGCGATGCCTTTGGCAACTAAACTGCTAAAAAATTGTTGCATGATTTCGGCTTGATAACCAATCCGATAAGCGCGACGAATCAACCACATAAACAAAATCATGATCACGGAAATGCCGATCAATCCAAGCTCTTCAGCGATGACCGCAATTAAAAAATCAGTGTGCGCCTCAGGCAAGTAATGTAGTTTTTCAACGCTATTACCTAAGCCCACGCCAGTGATTTCGCCGCGTCCAAACGCAATCAATGAATGGGTTAACTGATAGCCCTTACCCAGCGCATATTCATCGCCCCAAGGATTTAAAAAAGCAAACATCCGTTCGCGACGCCATGGTGAGAACGCAATAATGCTGCTGAAAATCGTTACCAAAATTACGCTGATTCCGCCAAACCAGATGGCGTTGACACCACCAATAAACAGTATGCCCATTGATATCGAAACGATGACTAACAAAGCACCTAAGTCGGGTTGCAACATCAGGAGTGCGCCAACGCAAGCGACCGCAACAGCCATTGGTAAAAAACCTTTGGTCAAACGTTTCATCACGCTTTGTTTGCGTACCACAAAATCAGCGGCGTATAACAAGACGCAAAATTTCATGACTTCTGAGGGTTGAAACGAAAATATTTTTACGTTAATCCAGCGATGTGCGCCGTTAATTTTTCGACTGACGCCAGGGATCAATACCAAAACCAATAAGCCCAGTGCCAAGATAAACAAGATTCCCGCATACTGTTGCCAAATTTGTATCGGTATGCGAAATACAAAAATTGCAGCGACGACGCCCAAAATGAGAAAAATAAATTGCCGTATCAAAAAATAACTTTCGTTACCCAAATATTTTGCATCTTCGGAAGCAATGGCAATCGATGCTGAATACACCATGACGCAACCTAAACATGACAGTAGGGCGATACACCACACCAGATACCAATCAATATTCATCATGCGCGAAGGCGCCAAGGGTTGCCACGAACGCATGATTTGC
>JAVKMA010000167.1:0-4921 GCA_031538685.1 Burkholderiaceae bacterium
AGACCCACATCGGCTCCCAATACAACACGCCTTTGCCCCCCGCCGTCAGCAGGGTTTGGGTAAAGTCAACCAAGAATTTTTTTTGTCCCTCGGGTGTCGCGTCATACCCCTTGATCTGCGCGGTCTCTTTCATGCCGTGACTGTTGGCGCGGTAATGCTCGTGGGTCCAGGGGTAGCCAATTTCAACCACCACCACTTCTTTACTCGGGTATTTCTGCACGATTTCACCAAACACCTGACCCAGCAAATTCATCCGTTTGAAGGCCGAATGATCGGGGTAATAACTGACGCCGATCATGTCAAAGTCTTGAATGCCCGCCGCCATGGCCGGATCTATCCAGCCCGCCACATTTTCGGGCTGTGCAATATGCAGCATGACGCGAATCGGTTTTTTGTGTTGAACGCTGACGGCGCGCACCGCCGCAATACCGGCATTAAAAATGCGCGCATTACGCCCCCAATTGATCGGGTGACCCGTTGCACCCTTGCCATGCAAAATTTCGCGATTGGTTTCGTTGCCCACTTGCACCACATCGGGCAAGAGATTTTTGGCGGCCAGTTGGGTCAACACGTCGCGGGTGTAATCGCCCAAAGCTTGCGCTATTTTGTGATCGTCCAAACCTTGCCATGCCGCAGGTACCAACTGCTGTCCGGGGTCGGCCCAGGTGTCCGAATAATGAAAGTCAAGCAAGGTTTGCAAACCTTGCGCGCGGGCGCGCGTCAAAGTTTTGATGACATCATCCAAAGTCGAATAGCGCGTCCAGTTGGGGGTATGGAACAGGCGCACTCGAACCATGTTGGCGCCCCGTTCGCGCAATAAAACAAAGGGATCGATTTTTTGATTATTTTGCAAGTACACCGCTCCACAATCTTCCATTTGATTGACATAGGACAAATCAGCACCAAAATAAATTCCTTTGGGTGGCGCTGCCGCTGCGCCCACTGAAAAGGTCAACAGACCTAAGCCCATGAAGCCTAAGCCCATAGCACTATTTTTCAAAAATGAAAAAAATAGTTTCAAGGGTGTCATCGCATCATCTCACTAGGGGTTTCATCAATAGGAAGTGTCATCAAGCCAAATGGCAAAGTCATACGCGGAAATTTCACGCTGTCCAACCAAAAACTGGGCGTGTTCGGGCGCAGGAGCAATTTGCGGCGTGTCCGCGTAGTTGCTGCACATGCGCAGTGTTCCTTGTTCGGTGTCGATGCTGCGCAGGCGCAAGGTGTCGCTCAAGACTCTTGGTGTCAGTCCCGCCTGAATCAACCACGGGCGCAGCATGTCTTCCAGACTCGCCAATTCCAAATAAGTGGCCAGATAGTGAAAGCGCCCTTGGCGCAGCCACAGGGGATCACCATTTTCAAAACGCTGAAGCACCTCTAGCTCTGGGCCATGCGTGATGTGCTCACGCCAAGCTTGGTAGTGACGCGTGCTCAAACCATCGACCGCACCGCGATATTGCGGATGCAAAGATTCCACCGACAAAACTTTGAGATTGATTAAATCTTGCAAGCCATCTGGGGCTAAACGATGCGGCACAGAAAAATCGACTGTTTTAGAACCACTGCGCGGGCCCAATAACACCTGAGCCGGCGTGGTGCGCAAGCGTTCAATTAAATCCGCAGTCATCACCCGTTGCGTGGGCAAAAGCACGGCGCGATAAGCCGACAAATCGCTCTGCGTGGACACGATGTCCACATCCATCCCCAGTTGCCGCAGTGCCTGATAGCACCGACGCATCCAATCCATCGGATGAAGATTGGGGCCATGCGGTTCGATGTCGTGTATCCACAGCGTTTGGTAATCAAACACCAGGGCAATCGCGGCTTTGGCACTTTCCAAGGCGGAGCGCCGTTTGGGTAACTGCGCTTGCGTGTTCAGCCAACTTTTCACCTCGGCACTGCCCACATCGGGTTGATTGTCGGGGCGGTTCAAACCGCTGTGCATTTGCTCTTGGGCGTGGTGGTACTGCCGCCACCGAAAATACAGCACAAACTCCGCGCCGTGGGCCCAAGCCTCAGCCGCCCATAGCCGCACCATGCCAGCGGCCGGACGCGGGTTGTAGGGAGCCCAATTGACTGGGCCGCACTGCTGTTCCATCACGCCAAAGCGACGTGTCGCAGGGATGACAGCGCGGTACAAATCGTGATTAAACGCCGCCACATCCGGGTGACCAGTATGTTGAAAACGCAGTTGGTCGGCTGGCGAAAAACCTTGTGTCGCGGTACTGCCTAATGGATAACTGTCCCAAGTGGCAATGTCCAGCGAGGATGCGACTTCGTAATGGTCAAAGTCGCTAAAAAACCCCATGAAGTTGTGCGTGATAAAGCGATTGGGCGAGGCAGTGCGGACAATATCGGCCTGCGCCTGTGCGTACTTGGCCACTTCGTGTGAGGCAAAGCGGCGATAGTCCAAGACATGCAAAGGGTGGTGCTGCGCCACCGTGTTGGAACTCCCCGCCGGCAGTTCAACTTCATCAAAACGGCGATAGCCCTGTCCCCAAAATACCGTTGCCCAGCGGTGATTGAGCGCTTCAATGCTGCCGTAACGCTGGGCCAACCAATCGGCAAACGCAGCTCGTGCGGCCAGGCTAAAACTAAACGTGGTATCCCACCAGCCGAATTCGTTGTCAATTTGCCAGCCCACCACTTGCGGATGCTGACCATAGCGGTCGGCCATGGCGCTGACGATGCGTGTGCTTTCGCGCTGCCAGTCTGGGCTAGAAAAATCGCTGTGCTTGCGCGATCCTGGGCCGCGCACACGTCCTTGCCGGTCGGTAGGCAAAATCGCCGGATACTGCGCCACCAACCAGCGCGGCGGTGCGGCAGTCGGCGTGCCCAGAACAATCTGCAAACCCGCACTGGCTAAAGTGTGCACGGCACGATCAAGCCAAGCCCAGTCGTAACGCCCGGCCTCGGGTTCGATCAAATTCCAAGTGAACTCGCCGATGCGCACCATCTGCAAACCCAGTGCCACCATGCGCTGCGCATCCTCGGCCCACATCGTTTCGGGCCACTGCTCGGGGTAGTAACAAACGCCTAGTTTCATCCGATTCGTCCGCAACAATTATTCTTTGTCTTGCGCCACGCGCACAATCACGCCGCCAGGCCCCACCGCCACAAACTGTCCAGCGCCGTAAGCCACGCCACGCAACCACGCCGACAAGGCCGGACTGCGTTTGTCCGCCCAGGTTTTACCACCATCGCGACTGACCACAATCGCGTTGTCTTCGCCCACCGCAACAAATTGTTTGCCATCTGTTGCGACAGATTGCAATTGATAGCGCGGCGCGCTTTGTGGCTTGGTCCAGGTTTCTAAATCTTTGCTGCTGGCGTTCAAAATTTCGCCACTTTTACCGACGGCGGAAAAAACACCTTGGGCATAGGCCACGCCCATTAACTCTTGTCCCGTCGCGGCCACTGGCGCATCCCATTCTTTGGCGTCGCTGCTGACCATGATTAGACCCTTGGCGCTGCCCGTCCAGACGCCGCCCACGGCCACATATTTGCCCTCGCCATGCGCCACGCTTTGGTACCAACCCTTGACCGGCAATTCCGCCCACAACCACTGCGCGGGGTCATTCAGCGGCGCTGTAGTGGTGCGAATCGCTCCCTTGCCATCGACCAGCACATAACGATCGGTGTAAATCAGACCGGAAAGCCAATTCCAAGTGGGGTTGGCGCGTTGTTCGACCAATTGCCAATCGCTGCCATCTTTACTCTGCAATACAAATCCATAAATGTTTTTATCGGGCGCGGCATAGCTGCCCACGGCCAGATAGGTTTTGCCGTTGTAAGTCACATCAGTCACGCTGTTATCGGCGGGCAGTTCGGGCGTTTTCGCCTTTTTCCAATTGCTGCCATCGGCGCTGGTTAAGACAGTGCCGTTTTTGCCCACGGCAATAAATTGATTGTTTAAAAACCGCACACTCACCAAGTCGTTGTTGGTCGGGACATTGCGCAAACGCGACCAGTCGCTTTTGAGTTGTGCGTGCGCGGGTGCCAGCGAATACGCCAGCGAACAGGCCAGTAGTGCGGCCAGTGCCAAGGTGTTGAAATGTGTTTTGAGTGTCATGTTTTCTCCCTGTGATTCTAGTGTGTATTGTTCAAATGTTCATTGTTCAAATGTTCATTGTTCAAATGTTCATTGTTCAAACGCTTATTGCGGACTAAAACGTAAGATGCCACCTTTGTCTCCGACGACGACAAAAATGCCTCTTCCATAGCTTGCTGCATTGGCGTAAACGCCGGTGTCACTAAAAGTGCGCCAAGTTTTGCCACCGTCATTGCTGGCATTCAAAACGCCTTTGTTGCCATCATTGCCGGCGGCCACCATCCAGCCTTTGGCCACTTGCGCGGCAAAAAGCAGATGCGCGCTTGCAATACCGGTGGCGGCGCGCCAGTCCGCTTTGGCGGTGCTGGTCAAGACTTGATTCGCGCCCACTGCGATACATTCGCCCTCGCTATTGCAGGCGACTTGCTGCAACTGTGCGCGACTGTCGGGCGCAGCCTGCACGGTCCAGTTTTCGGTTTTTGTTCCCGTCGCCCAGCCCAAACCGCGCTCGCTGATTTGGCCACTGGTTTGGCCGCCACTTTGCTTGCCGCCCACCACCACCAGGCGCGCGTTCTTGCTGTCATAGGCCAGACTAGAGGCCCAACCCCCAGCCACCGCATCACCTATCCACCACCACTTGTCGCTCAGCTTGGGTGGCGCGATGGACGACGAAACCTCCGAGTAATACGCGCTGCCGTTATCCGCCGCCACTGCGATGTAATGCGGCTTGCTATCGCCAAACGGCGCGCGCACCAGACCCACGACCTGGCCCCACATCAGGGATGTCGCAGGGTCTCCCGCATCGCCGCTGATTTTTTCCTGCACCCAGGTTTGTCCATCGGCGCTGGACACCACCACCGAGCTGCTGTC
>JAVKMA010000168.1:0-4828 GCA_031538685.1 Burkholderiaceae bacterium
ATAGCGATTGAATGCGCTGTCCACCTGCGGCTAAGATAAATCAACGCAAACCAGTCTTGATGGGAATGTTAACAGGGGTAATGTCCTCTCAAATTCTCAAAAAGTGATTAAAATCGGATTATCAATCGCGAATAAAAAGCTCAATTGATTAACCCGTATTCATTGCGTTTGCGCAGTGAATTTATAGACCCCATTATTAGGAGCCACTCATGAATGACCTTAAATTTCTAAGCAAGCAAGCAAGCAAGCAAGCAAGCATAAATCCCTGATCACCTGCATTCGCTGGACGCAAGGTATTCTCGCCGTGCCAAGGATAAAAACCTTCGCGCGGTTTTTTATCGCCAGCATTTTTGTGGCGGGTTTGGCCGCTTGCGGCGGGGGTAGTTCTTCTTCAACCCCGAACACAGCCGTAACTCCTAGCGCAACAACTGCGTACAACACCATCAATGGTGTTTTTAACAGCATTAGTACCGCCATACAGGCCAGCGGTAAAGGCATTGCCAGTAGTCCGAGTTCGATTTCTCTGGCGCAGGGGGCTGCGAAGCAGACTTCTAGGGTCTCGGCGCAGTCTTTAAGTACAAGCGATTGCGACGGTCGCCGGGGGGGTGAACGATGGGGGGGGCTGCTGAAGTGACCGCTAATGTTTGGTTGTGCAATTTGACGTCGAATACTCGCAACCCCGAAACGCCACAAGGTGGTTTTGCCATCGTACAGGCGATTGTGTGCGCGCTTAATGAGGGCAATCAGTTGGTTTTTGATGGTGCCGAAAAACAAATGAATTTGACTCTAAACAAGGAAACTTGCTTCAAGGGATTTTCAGGTCTGCCAGCAACCATGTCCGCGACGGTCACTGCGGCGAATAATCCCGATTTTGCAAGCAGCTTTGATTACGGTCTAAAAATGGTGATCTCCGGTCAAACGACCGTCGTTGGGATCAGCGATAAAAATGGCGTGAAGTCGTTCAAAATGAATAGTCCTAAAACCTCCAACGGCAAGAGTCTGTTGTCTGCCCGCTACGGCTCGATTAACACCAGCACCGGTGAATTATTCTACGAATATACCGATGTTCGCCTGCACGACGCGTGTCCTTCTACGGAAAATGGCGAGTGTTACAACCGACACCTCCTCGTTGCGGCCACCGTGCCGGTCAGTAATGGTCAATTTACTGGTGGAATGCCGACTCGCATGAATGCGGCCTACACAAATATGTACAAACAAGGCGCGGTGTTTACCGATGCCAGCGGCACGCCATTGGTGGTAAGCGACAAGCTGTTTAAGGCGGGGGTTAATAAAGCCACATACAAGTGGGACGATGCGCAAGAAAAGGCTGATCGCCTGCCGTACGCCCTTTTGTTGGCCGATGCTTTGCTAACGCCACACGAGGTGTGGGTAAGTTTTGAGCAGAGCGGCACTAGCCTCGGTAAATCTCTCTTGGTGCGCCGTCTGTTAAAGATTTTTGAGGTAGACGGGGAGAAGAAGTACGTCGTGGTCTCGTTTACGCTAAGTGACCGCAAGCTGTGGGAGGGGAGTACCGTTTTTTATGCGGATGACTCGGGGGCTCAGACTTATTTTAGGGCGCAACGTATGGGCACGCTGGCATATAAAAGAGGGGCGGACTAGGCAAATCACCACGCTGATTGCCCACCACACCATCCAGGTTACGTAGACCTGTGGATCAAATGATGCAGTTAATCCGTTTGCTTATTATAGTTAAATCCATGTACGAAATCAACATCAGTAACGACGACAAGCTGCGGGCGGTGCTAGCGCGCCTGGGCGCGGTAATTAGCCCTGCGCTGTTGTTGCCTGCCATTGGCGAGGAGGTGTTAAATAACCACCGCGCCCGTCACCAAAAAAGCCAAGCATTGGTGGTAAGCGACAAGCTGTTTAAGGCGGGATTGGATAAGAAAGACTACAAGTGAATAAATTCTCCATCGCGCTCATTTCTTGCTTCGTGACATGAAAAAATCTCACAACGTTTCAGCCGCAGTATCTGTCAAAGTCTGATTTCTTCGGGGGTGATTGCGGTGTTCATCATGCTGTTGGGAGGTCTGGGCTTTTGGTGGATAGATCCCGAGGTTCATAGCTTTACCGATGGCCTGTGGCTGGCGTTTACTACTGCCGCTACGGTGGGTTATGGTGACTATGTGCCAAGCACAGAGGCCTCGCGTGCATTTGCGGTGGTGGTGGTGCTGTTGGGGCTGGCGGTATTGTCGCTGGTCACGGCATCGATTGCGGCGCTGTTTGTGCAAAAAGAAGATCGCCAGATCGAGCAAGAGTTGCTCAAAGCCATCCAAACCTCGCAGCAGCAAATCGATCGTTTAGAGACGGTCGTTATGCGACTAGAGGCGGCCTATCATCAAACAGCGAAGCATCGCAGTCACTGAAATACAGTTTCCCAGAAAGTGAGCAATTTTTCATCGAATTAGTTTGCAAAGCAGTCAAACACTGGAATGACATTGCATCCGACAATGAATTGAAAGAAACAGTGCGCGGCGTTCGTTATTCGCCAAGAACCCTTGCAGACATAACATTGAAAACCCTCTGGCGTTAAAAAAGAAGAAGGAGTTTCAAGGGGCGCGCATTTAAATCCTTGACGAGAGGTATTGTTAGGTTTAGAATGTTCGGCTTTTCCCCTTCCTCAAAGTTTATTGGGAGGCGTCGCCGTCGCTCCTGGCAGTGTAATAGTGCGGTGCAGGGGTGTTTATGAGTTGTTAATAAATTTTGTTATCAGTTTTGTTCTAGAGTTTTTTATAAAATTCCTTATGCCTACAGTTAATCAGCTTGTTCGTAGTCCGCGAAGCTCTATTGTTATTAAAAGTAAATCGCCTGCGCTAGAAAATTGTCCTCAAAAAAGAGGTGTTTGTACGCGGGTGTATACCACAACGCCTAAAAAGCCAAACTCGGCTTTGCGTAAAGTTGCTAAAGTGCGTTTGAGTAATGGATTCGAGGTTATCTCTTATATTGGTGGTGAGGGTCACAATTTACAAGAGCATAGCGTGGTTTTGATTCGCGGTGGCAGGGTTAAGGATTTGCCGGGGGTTCGTTACCATATGGTGCGGGGTTCTTTGGATACTCAGGGTGTTAAAGATCGTAAGCAGGCGCGCTCGAAGTATGGCGCGAAGCGTCCGAAGGCTGCTTAATCATATTATTTGAGCGGTTCATTTATTTGTATTTTTAAAAGTTAGAGGTTGTTATGCCACGTCGTCGCGAAGTCGCTAAAAGAGAGGTTTTGCCAGATCCTAAGTTTGGTAATGTTGAAGTTGCTAAATTTGTGAATGTGTTGATGCTGTCGGGTAAAAAATCCGTAGCAGAAAACATTATTTATGGAGCGTTTGATCATATCGAGAAAAAAACGGGCAAAAGCCCGTTAGAAGTTTTTGATCTGGCGGTTGCTAATTGCAAGCCTTTGTTAGAGGTTCGCTCGCGTCGTGTGGGTGGTGCAAACTATCAGGTTCCTGTTGAGGTTCGTCCTGTTCGTCGTTTGGCGTTGTCGATGCGTTGGTTGCGCGAAGCGGCTAATAAGCGTAGCGAAAAATCGACGCCCCAACGCTTAGCGGCAGAGTTGTTAGAAGCGTCTGAAGGGCGTGGCGGTGCGATGAAAAAGCGTGATGAGGTTCATCGGATGGCAGAGGCGAATAAGGCGTTTTCGCATTTCCGTTTTTAATGTTGTGCGCGCTTGGATGCGCGGCAGTGTTTTTATTGTTGCTTGAATTTATTGTTGGTTGAATTGTTAAGAAAGTTTGGTTATGGCTCGTAAGACTCCTATCAGTCGTTATCGCAATATTGGTATTTCTGCGCATATTGATGCGGGGAAAACTACTACAACAGAGCGAATCTTGTTTTACACTGGCGTGAATCACAAAATTGGTGAGGTTCATGATGGCGCTGCGACCATGGATTGGATGGAGCAGGAGCAGGAGCGGGGTATTACGATTACGTCTGCGGCGACGACGTGTTTCTGGAAGGGGATGGCGAACAATTATCCTGAGCATCACATAAACATTATTGATACCCCTGGTCACGTTGACTTCACCATTGAAGTCGAGCGTTCGATGCGGGTTCTTGACGGTGCTTGTATGGTGTATTGTGCGGTTGGCGGTGTTCAGCCACAGTCAGAGACCGTGTGGCGTCAGGCTAATAAATATGGCGTGCCGCGTTTGGCTTTTGTTAACAAGATGGATCGTACGGGTGCTGACTTTTTCAAGGTTTATACGCAGATGCGCGCTCGCTTGAAGGCAAATCCGATTCCACTTCAAGTGCCTATTGGCGCGGAAGAAAAATTTGAAGGCGTTGTTGATTTAATTAAGATGCGCGCGATTTACTGGGATGATTCTACTCAAGGGATGAAATTTGAGTATCGGGATATTCCTGCGGATTTGGTTTCAGTGTCTAAAGAGTGGCGTGAAAAAATGCTTGAGGCGGCGGCTGAAGTCAATGAAGAGATGATGACAAAATACCTTGAAGAGGGTGATTTGTCAGAAGATGAAATAAAGTCGGCATTGCGTGCGCGCACTATCGCTGGCGAAATCGTTCCGATGTTGTGCGGTTCTGCTTTTAAAAATAAAGGTGTTCAGGCAATGTTGGATGCGGTGATTGAGTTCATGCCTGCTCCAACAGACATTCCTCCAGTCACTGGCGAGGGTGAGGGTGGTGCTCGAGTTGAGCGTAAGGCGGCCGATGAAGAAAAATTCTCGGCGTTGGCGTTCAAAATCATGACAGATCCTTTTGTTGGACAGTTGATTTTCTTCCGTGTGTATTCGGGGATTGTTAAATCGGGCGATACGATTTATAACCCGCTGAAAGGTCGCAAAGAGCGCGTAGGCCG
>JAVKMA010000169.1:0-1785 GCA_031538685.1 Burkholderiaceae bacterium
ACTTGGCGCAATGCGCCGACGATCACGACTACGCTCAATCAATTATTTACCAACAATCCGCGTTACCACTCCCATACCAGTGGTGCGACTGACGATAATATGGCCGCCGTCACCGTATTGCCCTTAATACAAGGCGCTCCCAAAGAAGTGCGCGATACAACTAAAGTGACGGTTTTGCGTAATCCATTGCACTATCCCGCAGTAGAGCACGAACAACATTTGCGCGAAATTGAAGGACAACAGATTTGTAAAGCGCTAATCGCCGCACAAAAAAAACATCATTTTGCCTGGAACGAAGTGTTGTTGTTGATGCGTAAGCGCTCGCATCTGGCTGATTACGAAGCGGCGTTTCGTGCCGCCGGAATTCCATTTTCATCGGATCGAAAAAACTCTTGGCAAGAGTCACTTGAAGTATCTGACTTTTTAGCGCTCGCGCGTTTTGTTTTATTTCAGGACGATCATGCCTTGGCGCACGTTTTATCCAGTCCAATGTTTGATTGGCCAAGCGAACGTTTGAGCGCGTTAGCGTACTTTGTCAAAACGAAAAAACAGACACTCAACATTACCGAATACGCTGCCCTATCATGGTTTAGCGCCCTACCCGAATTTTTACAACAATGTGATGAATCACCAGATTCGATCGCCTTGATCCAACAGCACTGGCAATTACTCCTTGATTGGATAGGCGCGGCGCGGCGTTTATCGATTCATGATTTTTTTGATTCGGTATTTGCCCACGCAGAGGTGCCCGCGTGTTATTGGCGCAACACACCCTCACATGAGCACGCGCAAATCGAACGTAATCTATACGCGTTGCTACACGCAAGCTTGTCGTTTAACGCCGGACGCTATCCGCGCTTGGCCGATTTTGTCGCTCAATTTGGCACGCTGTCTGATGACGCGCTACCGGCCAGCCACGACGATGGCGTGCAATTTATGACCATCCACGGGGCGAAAGGAAAAGAAGCGCAGGTGGTGGTTTTATTAAACAGTAATACCTCAAAGTCATTTGACAAATTAGATTTGTTAATTGACTGGCCGCTCGAACAGGCGCGTCCCACACACATCTCGGCATTTTGGAATAAAGACATTCGCGGTATAGCGCGCAATGCGCTATTCGCTCAAGAACAGCATTACGCCCAACAAGAAGAATGGAATTTGTTTTATGTCGCGTGCACCCGCGCCAAAAAATTACTGATTTTTTCCGCAGTTGCAAATGGTAAAAAATCCAGTTCTGAGGGCCTCGATGAAGACAGTTGGTATGGACAAATTTCGTCTGTGATTTCGTCTGCGATACAAGCGCCAGAAACCCCAGTTTCTAACTGAAATATGCCCTTTTTGACTTTAGGATGTGAAATCAATTAAGGGGTAAAATGCTAGGCTGCACAAAATCGTATTCCTAGGGCTCACAAGTCCCCAGAAGGCATACGGTTTGATGAGCATTTCCTTCAATTTATCCACCAATATTCTCATGGTTCAATTCGCCAAAGAAACCCTCCCCATTTCTCTAGAAGACGAGATGCGCAAAAGTTATCTCGATTACGCAATGAGTGTGATTGTGGGACGTGCGCTGCCCGACGTTCGCGACGGTTTAAAACCGGTGCATCGACGCGTTTTGTTTGCGATGCACGAAACCAATAACGTGTGGAATCGTTCTTACGTCAAATGCGCGCGCGTCGTTGGGGAGGTGATGGGTAAATACCATCCTCATGGCGATCAAGCGATTTACGACACTTTGGTGCGAATGGCGCAAAATTTTTCACTGCGCTATCCACTGGTTGATGG
>JAVKMA010000170.1:0-4591 GCA_031538685.1 Burkholderiaceae bacterium
CACGCTTTGTTGCAGTGACAGCAAGATTTCGCGCGCGCGCCCGGGCTGGTCGCTGATGGGCGTGATCTGGGCACGGTCGTTTTTGCCACTGCGCCGTTGAAGATTTTTTTGACGGCGTCGGCGCAAATTCGAGCGCAAAGACGGGCGGCTCAGCTGGGGTTGGACGAAAAACGAGATGCGGGTACAATTCGCACCCTTTTACAAGACTTGCAGGCGCGTGATGCGCGTGACCAAAATCGCACTCATGCGCCATTGGTTGCGGCTGCTGATGCGTACACGCTGGTGAATGAAGGTTTAAGTGTCGCAGAAGCGCTTGCCCTAGTGTTGCAGTGGTGGCACGAAAAGAAACTAAGCATTTGAATCAGATGTTGTAAAGCCCGTTATTACAGTGATTATTGCAGTGATGATTGTCGTGATTTTTTGATTGGTTGTTTGTTTTTATGATAGGTCCCCAGTTGCGCTGTGCGCTGGGGTTGATTAATTAGTGGCGACCCGTTTGTGGTGCTGCTTTAACCCCTTCCATTAATGTCTTTTTCTTTTAACTTTACAGAAGTTCTTCCTACCGAATCGTTTAGCGATTTATTTAACGAATCTTTATCTCATCAAGACTCTTTGCAGTCAGGTGAAATCATTACTGCCGAAGTGGTGCGGATTGATTACAACTTTGTGGTGGTCAATGCCGGATTGAAATCCGAAGCGTTTATTCCTATCGACGAATTCAAAAATGACTTAGGCGTATTAGAAGCCAATGTCGGTGATTTCGTGACGGTTGCGGTTGAGTCTTTAGAAAATGGATTTGGTGACACCGTGTTGTCACGTGATCGTGCTAAACGTTTAGCGTCGTGGATGTCTTTAGAAAAAGCCATGCAAGCGGGCGAATTGGTCACAGGAACGATTAACGGTAAAGTTAAAGGCGGTTTAACAGTAATGGCCAATGGTATTCGTGCGTTCTTGCCTGGCTCTCTGATTGAAATGCGACCTATCAAAGATACCTCGGCCTACGAAGGTAAAACCATGGAGTTCAAGGTCATCAAACTTGATCGTAAACGTAATAACGTGGTGCTGTCACGCCGTGCGGTGATTGAGGGCAAAATGGGTGAAGAGCGTAGCAAAATTTTAGAGACCTTGAAAGAAGGAACGATTGTTACGGGGATTGTTAAAAATATTACTGATTACGGCGCGTTCGTTGATTTAGGTAACATCGATGGCTTGTTGCACATTACTGATTTGGCATGGCGTCGTGTCCGCCATCCTTCCGAATTGTTGACCGTCGGTCAAGAAGTGAGTGCGAAAGTATTGAAATTTGATAACGATAAAAATCGTATTTCATTAGGAATTAAACAAATGGGTGAAGACCCATGGACTGGTATGGCGCGTCGTTATCCAAAAGGCACGCATATTTTTGGCAAGGTTTCTAACTTGACCGAGTACGGTGCATTTGTGGAAATTGAGCAAGGTATTGAAGGCTTGGTTCACGTATCAGAAATGGATTGGACCAACAAAAATATCGCACCTGCAAAAGCAGTGGCTTTAGGTGATGAAGTTGAAGTGATGATTTTGGAAATCGATGAAGAACGTCGCCGAATCAGTTTGGGGATGAAGCAATGTAAACCCAATCCTTGGGAAGAATTTGCCGCCGCGCACAAACGGGGTGACAAATTGTCCGGCGCAATTAAATCAATGACGGACTTTGGTGTGTTCATTAGCTTGCCGGGCAATATCGACGGTTTGATTCACTTTACTGATTTGTCATGGAACGAAACCGCCGAAGTGGCGATGCGTAACTACAAAAAAGGTCAAACAGTCGAAGCAATGGTATTGACTATTGATGTGGAGCGTGAGCGCGTGTCTTTGGGAATTAAACAGTTGGAAGAAGACCCGTTTACGACTTACACCACGATGAATGACAAAGGCAGCATTGTTAAGGGTGTGATTAAAGCGGTTGAGCCTAAAGGTGCAACAGTTGAATTAGCGACTGATGTTGAAGCTTATTTGCGTGCGTCGGAAGTGTCGGCAGAACGTGTTGATGATGCAACGACTCAATTAAAAGTAGGCCAAAGCATTGAAGCGGTGATTCTGTTGGTGGATCGCAAAGCGCGCAGTATTCAACTGTCGATCAAAATGAAAGACCGTGCTGAAACTAAAGATGCAATGGAAAAAATTGCATCTGACAGCAGTGGTTCGGGAACGACCAGTTTAGGCGCTTTGTTAAAAGCGAAGCTTGATCAAAGCCAAAACTCATGACTCGACAAGATTTAATTGTTCTGCTATCGGCGCGATCGCCATTCTTCCTCTCGGACGACGCCAGTGTGACAGTTAATTTAATTTTGGAGACAGTGATTAAGGCCCTAGAGGAGGGGCAGCGAGTCGAAATTCGCGGCTTTGGTAGCTTTTCTATGGTCAGTCGCGCGGAACGAGTTGCGCACAATCCTCAGACGGGTGAAAAAGTGATGATTCCTGCTAAAAAAACGCCTCACTTTAAGCCAGGTAAAGATTTACGCGACATGATTTTGCCTGGCTTGGGCCAAACGATTAAAACGCAAGGGTCTAAGTAATTAAGTGCTGCGCGTTTTTGTTGTGTCTCCTTGCTTGATCACATTTTTTCTTTTTAGTGACTTTGAAAGCCCTCTTAAAGAGGGCTTTTTTTTGAATGCTTGCTATGCACTCATCTGGCACCCCTCGTTCATCTTTGTATATCGGCCTAATGTCGGGCACCAGCTTGGATGGCGTGGATGCAGTATTGGTTGACTTCACTGACTCGCGTGATTTGGCGGGGCAAAAAAACGGTCAAAAAATCAGTCAAAAAACACGTGTGTGCGCACATCATTACTTGCCCTTTACATCGGCATTGCGCCAAGACTTGTTGAGTTTACAAAGCAGTGCCAGCGATGAAATCAATCGGATGATGAGTGCGGCAAATGCCGTCACGCGTTTATACGCAGAGGCGGTGCACGCCTTGTGTCAAGCCATGCCAAAGGCCAAGATCGCGGCGATTGGCGCGCACGGACAGACGATACGCCATCGTCCCGGCTTAGGTTTTACGCTGCAAATTATTCAACCCGCTTTGTTGGCGGAACTCACCAATATTGATGTGGTATGTGATTTTCGCAGTCGCGATATTGCGGCCGGTGGACAGGGCGCACCTTTGGTTCCGGCGTTTCATCAGGCGCAGTTTGCGGACGCGATTTCACACTCAGCTTCAAACGCAGCTTCAAACGCCACGTTAAATCGAGCGCCCCGAGCGGTGATTAACATTGGTGGGTTCGCAAACATGACATGGTTACCGTCCAGCGGGCCCGTACTGGGGTTTGATACTGGGCCAGGCAATGTGTTGATGGACGCGTGGTGCCAACAACATTTGGGTAAGGAATACGATGCGGATGGGCAATGGGCGGCAAGGGGGCAGGTCAATACGGCCTTGTTACAAGACTTATTAGCGACGCCTTTTTTTCATCAAGCACCACCCAAAAGTACGGGGCGTGATGACTTTCACTTGGATTGGTTAATGACACGAATTGCCGCAGTGGAAGGTTCGACGAAACAAATCGTATCACCACAAGACGTTCAAGCGACTTTGTGTGCCTTGACGGTGGAGAGCATTGCGGAATCGCTTAGACAATGCACGCAAGAGCACGCGTGCAGCGATGTGATTTTATGTGGCGGTGGTGTGTTGAATTCGTATTTGGTGCAATGCTTGCGTCAACGCAGGGTTGTGGATTTCCCCAAGATTCGGATGACGTCCAGCGCCCAATGGGGGATTCCTCCAACGCAAGTTGAGGCAGTCGCATTTGCCTGGTTGGCGCAGGCCTTTCTGACTGGCGAGAGCGCTAATTTACCCAGTGTGACTGGCGCGCGCGGTCTACGGCGTTTAGGCGCTTTATATCCAGCGTAATTTTTGAGCGCCCCACCTTAGGTTCTGCTCAAGACCTGAGATAAAGGGGGATTCATCTTTTTGTGTATCAATGGTAGAATCCGCCCCCTTTTCTGCTCACAGTGTTGCTCGTCTAAGTGGTGAGTATTTTGGCAGATGATTTTGATTAATATGTTTTTGAACTCGTAATTGGAGTAATTTATGGCAGTCCCACAGAATAAAAAATCACCCTCGAAACGCGGCATGCATCGTTCGCACGATTTCTTGAGCGCACCCGCAGTGGTGACGGATGCTAACAGTGGCGAAGCACATTTGCGCCACCACATCAGCCCTAACGGCATGTATCGCGGTCGTAAAATTTTCAAAACTAAATTCGACGAATAAGTCCGGATTTTTGAATCAGCTATCGATAGGTATTGTCTGATGATGAAGACATACGCATCGAATTTTCTAGATATGCGCGCTGGTTTTTTACCTCTCTCGCGCATTCTTTTTGTTGCCCAATTTTGTGATGACCCAAACCCTCGCCATTGACTGCATGGGCGGGGACAGTGGATGCGCGGTCACCGTTCCCGCTGCTGGTCGCTTTTTAAAACAACACGCCAAAACGCATCCCCAATTGCGCTTGATTCTGTGTGGCGATGAAAAACAGATCACGCCACCACTTAGCGCACTGCATCTTGTTAAAGACCCGCGTATCGAAATTCGTCACACCGACGA
>JAVKMA010000171.1:0-4415 GCA_031538685.1 Burkholderiaceae bacterium
AGTCCTCACGAACCCTTTCATAAATCTCGCCTTCGAGATCAATCGTTGTAACTGAATGCACTATAGTTGCTTGACTGTAGTCAGAACCAACAATTCTAGCAACACAAACAGCTTTTTTTAATTTTGATAGTAAATGACTCTCCTCAAACGGAGTTCTCATTACCTGATAGGGGTCAATCATAGTTACTGCCATTGTCTCTTTAAACGCTAACAGTCCACTTCGCAGTCTCCTAAGCGGAATAGATTTCAATTCCCAAGAACCAAAATTTGGACTTTGTGATGAGTTTATTGGAATGCCAAGGTGTCTTTCACAAACATGCCCAGCCCAACCTTTGTTCACCTTTCCGTCTGGAGTCACAACAGTTACTTGATACTCTCTAGCTAAATTATGTAAATTTATACCCTTTAATTCCTTTAATTTTCTGACCGCCTCATCCCGTTCCATAAAAATCCTAATTTAAAGAGTTAAATCTTGAAACTGATAATTGAAGATAATTCTCATCCAGATCAATTCCAACATACTTTCTACCATGCTTTAAAGCAGCAACACCTGTAGTGCCTCCACCATTAAAAGGATCAAAAACAAAATCGCCTTCACTTGTAGAAGCTAAGACGCATCGCTCTACCAATTCCACTGGCTTCTGAGTAGGATGCTTACCAAAATATTTTTCTTGTTTATTTGGTGGGGCAATTCTCCAAACTGATTGCATTTGCTTATCCGCATTTACTTTTTTCATGTCTTCATAATTAAAAACATGTTTTGATTTGTCGTTCTTTGCCGCCCAAATAATCGTTTCCGTCGAATGAGTAAAATAACGACATGACAAATTTGGAGGCGGGTTAGGTTTCTCCCATGTTATGTTATTTAAAATTTTCATATCGATCTGTTGCAAAGCAAAGCCAATAGAATAAATAACATGCTGTGTGCCACTAATCCATAAAGTACCATTTGGCTTTAATAACTTTTGGCATCTAGAAATCCACTCTAGATTAAACTCATGGTTTAACTCTGCTCCTCTTGATTTGTCCCAGTCACCTTTATTAACGGAAACCATCTTTCCATTCTGACAAGTAACACCTCCATTAGAGAGAAAATAAGGTGGATCCGCAAATATCATGTCAAAACAACCATCAGGGTATTTTTTTAAAATCTCATCCATTAACTCAAGGCAGTTGGCCTGATACAAATAAACATTTTTTTCTTTGTTTATGTAAAATTTTTTATTCGGCGAAGTTGAAGATACCTGCTCAGCAAGAAGGTTGAAGCTAAAAGCACTCATATGAATATCTTCATCAATTTTTGTATATTTTATCACTATCCAAATACTGCTATTAATTCACTTGCCTTGTTTCTATTTGTAGCATTTGCCGAAATAAACCTTTGAACATCAAACATATCTAATTTTGCCTCAGAATAAACTTCTCTAGTGAGTGCCGTATCATGATTTGAAATAACAACTATCACTCCTGCATTCATAAGCGCTACTGCTAAGTTAGCTAATTTTCTCTGCTGTTCATCACCAAATCCGCCTTTTGTGTAATCAGTGAAGTTTGAGGTGCTATTAATTGGCACATAAGGTGGATCACAATAAACAACATCTCCAGCTTTAACTTTAGATAAGGTTTTTTCAAAATCGGCATGCTCAAAAACAACTCTCTTACTTTTTAAAGAAAATCCAAAAATTTCGTTTTCTGGAAATGTTGGTTGTGTATAACGACCAAAAGGCACATTAAACCCACCTTTTGAGTTATATCTACATAGCCCATTATAACAATGTCTATTTAAATAAACGAACAAGGTTGATTTACGGTAAATATCTTTAGATGAGTTAAATTCTGCGCGGTATTTATAAAAAACTTCTTGATTATTGGTTTCAGACAAAAATAATTTTTTAGTATCTGATACAAACTTCTCAGGTTGAGTTTGTATTATTTTGAAAAGATCTATTAAATCAGCATTCGAATCAGCAACTAAATATTCTGAAAACTCGGTATTCAAGAAAACAGCGCCTGATCCTGCAAAAGGCTCAACTAATCTATTACCTGAAGGAAGAACCGCTTTTATTCTATCTATGATTCTGTACTTGTTACCTGCCCACTTCAAAAACGGTTTCATACATTTCTACCTTAATTTAATTAAACGCATATTACCAAGCTATCCTAAATAACCTTTCCCTAAAACTTCATAGGATCTACATCCATACTCCAAGGCACTTTCATAGCCAATTTACGTGCACGTAATTGTGACGTTAAAGCGTGTGACGTTAAAGCAACAAGCAATTTTTACGGATAGGAAATTGAAGCGCATGAGCACAATTATAGTTCTGCTTTTGCGCATCACAGGCCTGCAGGTTGCGCTTGCCCAAGCCCTGCTTCAGACCCACTCGCCCGAAATCTGCCGAGTTCCCCTTCTTGGCGGTGCGAAATTGCAAACGCATCTTGCCCATGATGTCTGACCAACATCGGGATTTTAATTTTAGAGATTTTAATTTTGTTGAAATCTGCTTGAAACACTGCGCCTATTTTTGGTCAAGCAGTGAGTGACAAAATTATTACATCAGCGGGAATTATGCCAACAACAATTGCGGCATCCCATTCATAGCCCTGTTTTGCCAAACTCGGCGTTGAGCAAGGGCCACAAATGATCGGCAATGCGCTGATTGCCGCGTTTGTTCATGTGAACCCCATCATTGGTGAGAAAACCCAGGGGCTGATTGCGTTTATTTTCGCTTCGCGCTGCCTCATGAAACACTTGGTACAAATTCAATGCCGGAAGGTGTTGCGCCTGGGCCCACTGCGCTATCCATTCGCTGTACTGTTGCAACTGGGCTTCACGCTCATTGCTACCGTCGGTTTTTTCACCGGTAGTTGCAGGCGTACACAGAATCACTGCGATTTTTGCGGCCTGCAACTGCGCCACTAACTGGCGGTAACTTTGCGTGAAAGTATCAAAATCGACGCGCCATAAATCATTGGTCCCCACATACAACAGCACCCAGCGCGGCTTGTGATCGAGTACATCGCGCTGCACACGCTGCAATAAATCGAGCACGGTATTTCCCGGGATGCCAGAGGCCAGAATTTCCACGCGGTCACGCCAAGGTGAGTTTTGCAATCGCTCCTGAAGCAAGCTGACATAGCCCGCAGGTGCGCTACCAAACGCGGTGATCGAGTCGCCAAAAATAATCAGTTGGTCTTTGGCCTCTGGCACAACACCGCCCGCAACACTCTCCATAGCGACGCCGCCCACACTCCATAACACTGCACACCACAAGCAAAAGCGTTTCACGCTTGCGCACTAAGCTGATTAAAGGCTTGGACAAAACTTTTTGCACGCGCGCTCAGTGTGGCGATGTCGGTGGCCGGTTGGTACAGCGCACCACCGATGCCAAAGCCACGTGCACCAGATTGCCAATAGTCACCCATTTTTTGTGGCGTGATGCCGCCCACAGGCCATAGTCGGGCGTGGCTTGGCAAAACGCTGCGCAGCGCTGCCACACCAGCAGGGGAAACGATTTCCGCAGGAAATACTTTAAGCACATCCGCGCCCGCCTCAAGCGCCGCAAAGGCTTCGGTGGGTGTGCAAACACCAGGTGCGCTCAGCATGCCGCGTGCTTTGGTTTGCCCGATGACGGCAGCTGACATATTGGGCGAGACAATCAAGCGTCCGCCGCAGTCATGTACCGCATCCACCGCAGCGCAGTCAAGCACAGTACCAGCCCCTACCAACACATCGCCAGGTGCGCGTTTAACCATCTCCGCAATGCACGCTAAAGCGTGGGGCCGATTGAGCGGGATTTCCCAAATTTTCACGCCCGCGTCGTACAGCGCTTGCGCCACGGCAGGCACTTCGGGCAAAGTAATGCCGCGCAAAATCGCCACGAGCGCGGGGCTAGTCTCAGCTAACAAATCGTGCGGCAATGATGTCATAGTGCATTTTTATCCAAAATAAAATTCCGTGTGGGTAGGCCCGATTGATTCTGCGCAGGATGCGATGGAATCTGCACCGCACCTAAAAATACCGCGCCATCGAATGCGCCGACAGGCGACAGTCCGATATGTGCCGAGGTGACCAGCAATTGCCGCCGATCCACTCCGCCAAAGCACACACTGGTGGGTTGCCGTGCCGGTACAGACACACGCATCAATTCACGCGCATCGTCTGCGCTGTGGCAACTGACGCAGCCCGCACCCCAATGCGCAATCCATAAATTACCCGCTGCATCCACCGTCATGCCATCGGGATAGCCCTCGTTACTGTCCTGCCAATTGAGCCACACGCGCGGCGCACTGACGCTCCCCTGCACATCCAAATCAGCCGTCCAGACTTGTTGCTCGCTGCTATCGGCCCACCAGATGCGTCGCCCATCCGCAGAAAAAGCAGGGCCATTAGGAATATGCAACTCCGTCATCAC
>JAVKMA010000172.1:0-1898 GCA_031538685.1 Burkholderiaceae bacterium
AACTTTGATTTGAGCGTTCAATTGAACTTTCATTTGAATCGCCGAATAAATCAGTCGCTGTGTCGGTACTCACTATGTCCGCACTAACTGTGTCCGGACTTACTGCGTCGGCAAAATCAAGATCGTTCATCAAATCGTAATTAAGCCATGCCGGTAATTCTTGGGTAATCACTAAATTTTTTCGCCACAAGGCCCGTGCCGTAGCAGTGGCGGTCGGATTGACGTAAACCACCAGCGGATCGCGCGCGAGTGCACTTAAAAACTGCTGTTCTAGTGGTGTTAATCGTCCCGTGCTTAACCAAATTACTTGACTTTGTGCGAGGCTTTGCGCGCGTTTTAACCATGCCCGACTTTGTTGCGCGACTACGCTATGTGTTTGAGTTTGCCAAATCTGCCAAATCAAATGGGCTTCTTGCGATAAAGGTTCGCGCAAACGGGGATTGAGCTGCTGTAAAAAAGGATCAAGTGCGCGTTGCCACGCGTCCTTATGACGAGGCAATAGTGTCGCGTTTAATTGTTCGCACAACTGTGTCAAAGATGCCGCTAAATCTAAGACTTGCGCTTCGCTGTGCGTGCGAAAGACAGCTTTCAAATTATCTAAACTACGCAATTGTTCAAGCAGGTGATGGATTTGTGTCAATCGCGTCTGTGCGGCGTCTGGCAGTGATTCGAGGCCTTGCTTATGAACAATTTCCACGCGTTTCAGAATCTCTGCGCCATCGGTCGTGCGCTGGAGTACAGCCTGAAAATGTTGTGCTTGCGCTGTAGTGGGTGTGACAATTAAAACGGTATCACGCGGTTCCTGCAAAAAAAGCTGACGGCGGACAAGCGCGATCAATTGATCCCAAAAATGAGACTGGGGTAAAAAATCAATCCGCCGCATCGTGATTTAACAATTAGACATCACTGTAAGTTCAGTAAAGCTTGCGCGCTGGCATGACGCCATTGATTCAAAGGGGTATCGTGGGGATTGATCGTCACATTGTGGCTACCTTGACGCAAGACCTCACTGACTTTTAGGGCGCTCTGTGCACGTAAACCCTTGATCAGCGCCAGTTGATCCGCGGCCAAAGTGCTGGCATCGGTATAAGTCCACGACACTAAAACCACATCGGTATACAGACTCCACAAATTTTGTTGCTGTCCGGCCAGGATAGACACCATCAACAATTTTTTACCGTGTTGACGACGCCAAGTACGTTCCAGATTCCGTTTCACTTTTTGTAAATTGGCCGCCCTGATCAAGGTTTCGTCAGAAAAAGGTACTAAGGCCAAAATGTGAATATGCTCTTGCGGCGCAGAAACAGAATTAAGCCAATCGCGTTGCATCGCGCGTTCGGTGACCAGTGCATAAATTTTCGCCACACTGAAATATAAAACTGCCCAGGTGATCGGTCCGGTGACATCTAAATACCAACCAATTAAGTTGATCGTGATATAGGAGATGATCAATAAAGATAGCTGCCCAAAACTAAAGGTGCGATTGACTTTGTCGCGATTGAAGTTTTTAAAGAATGAAATCGCGGTTAGCCACAATAAAATAAAACTGAATAACACGTAGGGCAGAGGCCCTTGCCAGGTGCTTAAGTAATCTTGATTTTTGAAGTTATCAATCGCCGTTGCCAAAATTTCAACGCCCGGGAAAATTGAACTCATGCTAGTTGCTTTGATGTCGGACAAACTCGCAGCGGTGGAGCCAATCACCAGAATTTTATTGGCGAATTCACTCGCTGGCCGTGTTGGATGTTCCAAACTTAAATCTTTAAAGACGTCTGAAAAACTGACGTAGCGATAGGTATAGGGTTTGCCACGCCAATTGAGCAGTATTTTTTGCGGAATCTCTGCTTGATTTTTCGCCGCTGATTTTTCGCCTCGCGTTAAATTTTCTCCGACGCTTA
>JAVKMA010000173.1:0-1797 GCA_031538685.1 Burkholderiaceae bacterium
GTGTACCACACCAGATCCGGCGTTCATCCACTGCACGTCGCCTGGGCCGATGATGCCGCCAGCGCCAGTCGAATCGCGGTGTTGGACTTGACCGCTATAAACGATGGTGACCGTGGAAAACCCGCGATGCGGATGTTCTCCCACCCCCAGTTTTTGTGTGGTCGGTGGAAAATCATGCGGGCCGGCGTAGTCCAATAACAAGAAAGGACTGATGGTTTCGCCAAAATGACGGTAATCAAATAAAGTTCTGACGGGAAAGCCGTCCCCCACCCAATGTTGGCTAAGGGGTTGTGTGATAAGGTGTTGAAGTGTTTTCATATCAAGTAAAGGGCACTTCTATCAATTCATTTTTGCGGCGAATTGCTTTGTTGCGCAGTACGCGAAATCCTCACGTACTCTATGTACGCTCCGGTTTCTGTGTGCTGTGCGCCTCGCACTTCATCCGCACATTCTGTATTTATAGAAGTGCCCTAAAGAAATATTCAGGCATCATTCCAAATGGAATCGATCTTGTCTTAGATTGAAAAATAAACCGTGAATCGTGAATCATGAATTCAGGGACGCTCACATCAGACTCGCCAGACAAAATAATACGGCGTTTGAAGGACGGCCATTTTACTGTCGAGTTTACTCACGTGATTGAAAGCAATAGTTAAGCAATATTTATTGAATTTATTTTTAAACGATGTCGACGCCAATTATTTTTATTACGATTAACGCGCTGATTTGGGGAGTGTCTTGGTGGCCGCTGCGCTTTATGCACAGTTTTGGGCTTCATCCTGCATGGATATCCGCGTTCATCGGCACGCTAGCGACTTTACTGATCAGTATTTTTTATCGCAAAGCGCTGTGGGAAGTGATGTCGCAACCGGCTTTGTGGTCAATTGCCTTATCGGCCGGCGCGTGTAACCTTGTATTTAATTGGGGCATCACGATGGGCGAAGTGATGCGTGTGATCTTGTTGTTTTATTTGATGCCGCTTTGGTCAATTATTTTGGCGCGTGTCATTTTGGGCGAGCGGATGAGCAAGCTGGCGCTGGGCAGTATGGTTTTAGCCCTACTGGGCGCGGCAATTGTGCTAGACCCAAGTTTGTCGCATCTCCCCGTGCCGCATACTGTTGCGGATTACTTAGGTATATTGGCCGGATTTTTCTTTGCGCTGAATAATGTTTTACTGCGTAAACACGCACAATTTAGCGATGTCGCGCGCGGTTTGGCGATGTTCGTGGGAGGCATGGTGGTCGGCGGGGCCGGCGCGCTGATGCTGAGTTTTTCAACTGTGGTCGCTTGGCCTGATCTGTCAACGGTGTCATCTTGGGGCTCTGTCGGCGCAGTGACGACAGTGGCTTTTATTGTGGCAAATTTTTGTTTGCAATACAGTGCCGCACGTTTGCCGGCATCTTTAACGGCGTTGTTATTACTGGCCGAACTGATTTTTGCCGCCGCCTCGTCAATTGCCTTAGGTGTGCAGACGATGAGCGCCAGTTTATTTATCGGCGGCGGATTGATTGTGAGCGCAACGCTCATACAGATTTTGGGACGTCGATAAATAAGGGGGGTAAATATTTTTGAAAAAGATTGTAAATGGGAAATATTCCCGTTTATAATGCAGTCATGTTTTGTAAAAATAAGCAAAAAAGTGACTGATTCCTCCGCAAATTCTGTTGGTTTGAGCAAGCCCTTAGCGCTACACGTGCTAGGGGTGATGCGCCCGCTGGTGCGTTGGTTAGTTCGTGGCGGAATTGGTTACACTGAATTTGCGAGCGCGCTCAAATCCCTGTTTTTACAAGTCGCTAA
>JAVKMA010000174.1:0-2687 GCA_031538685.1 Burkholderiaceae bacterium
CCCTTGCTATAAGCTCTGTTTTCCTCGCCATTCATGCCATTTTTGGCATACCAAACCCCGTGATGCGCACAAGCGCTTTTCGAATCAGTTTTTTAAATCGCTTCATCGCGAATCACCCCTTTACCGGCAAAGCGATCCAAATACAAATAGATCACCGGCGTAGCAAACAAAGTCACGACTTGGGAAATCAGCAAACCACCCACCACCGCAATGCCCAAGGGTTGCCGCAATTCTGCCCCCGCACCCAAGCCCAAAGCGATTGGCAGCGCACCAACCAATGCCGCCAAAGTCGTCATCGTAATCGGCCGAAAACGCAAACGACAAGCCTCATGAATCGCTTGCAAGGGCGTCATGCCCTGCGTGCGCTGGGCGACTAAAGCATAGTCCACCATCATGATCGCATTTTTTTTCACAATTCCAATCAGCATCAAAATCCCAATCGTCGCGATGATGGTCAAATCCAATTTGAACCACCACAAAAAAATCAAAGCGCCAACTGCCGCAGAAGGTAGCCCCGCCAAGATGGTTAAAGGATGAATAAAACTTTCATACAACATTCCCAACAATACATACACCACCAACAGCGCGGCCAACAACAAGATCCACTGACTTTGTTGCGAGCTGGCAAAAGTCGCCGCGTCACCGCTCCAACTGCGAATCACGCTATCGGGCAAATCTCGCGCCAACTCTTCTACTTTTGCGCTGGCAAGGCTTAAAGACACTTCAGGTGCGGTATCAAAGGACAGCGTAATCGATTGCAACTGGCCTTGATGGTTAATCACACTAGAACCCAAATTGCGCTGGACGCTGGCAAAGGCAGAGAAAGGTATCAACACGCCGGTTTTGCTGCGCACGTTCAATTGATCCAAGGCTGATTCAAACGCGCGACTTTCATCCTGACTCTGCACAATCACGCTATAACTATTGGATGGTGTGTAAATAGTGCTGACGCGGCGTTCACCAAAGGCGTTATTCAAGGCTGAACGAATATCGGTATTGACAACACCCAATAAATTAGCCTGATCGTAATCAATATTTAAGGAGACAAACAAAGCATTATTTTGCGCATTGGTGTTAACGCTGCGGAAATAATCAGGCATCGCCTCCATATTTTTTTTCAAGACTTCGGCCCAGTTGGATAAAGACGCAGAATTCACACTTTGCAAGGTGTATTGATAGCGGCTTTTACTCGAACGTCCGCCTAAATTTAAGTTTTGTACTGGACGAAAAAATACTTTAATTCCGGCAATGGACGCAACTTTTTTACTGAGTCGATCAATCACCGCCCGCATCGGTGGGCGCTGCCCCAAAGGTTTCAAATTTACGAACAAGCTGCCCGAATTACCAGCATTGACTGAGGACACTACGGTTTGGATCGCTGGGTCCGCACGAATCACCGCCGTGACTTGATCGTTTAAAGCCAGCATTGCCGAGTACGAAATATCCTGACTGGCGTCGGTGCTGATGCGAATTTGTCCAATGTCTTCTTCTGGAAAAAATCCTTTAGGAATCACCACAAACAAATACACCGTCAGGGCAAAGCTTGCCGCCAATACCAACAACATGATTTTACGATGCCCCAAAACAATGTCTAAACCTTTGAGGTAGGCGTTTTGCAGCCATTGAAATCCTGCCTCTAATTTTTGAGAAAAAATATTTTCTTTTTTATGCTCAAGCGAATGCGCTGATAAAAAACGACTACACAACATCGGCACCAAACTTAAGGACACAAAGGCCGACACCAAAATTGATAAACCTACCGTTACCGCGAATTCATGAAACAACAAACCGGTAGTGCCGGGCATAAAAAAAATCGGAATCAAAACCGCCACCAATGACAACGAAATCGACACAATAGTGAACCCCATTTCACTGGCGCCCTTTAAGGCCGCGGCAAAAGGCGCCATACCCTCCTCAACATGACGCACAATATTTTCCAGAACCACAATCGCATCATCAACCACCAAGCCGACCGCCAGCGTAATGCCCAATAAGGAAATATTATTCAAACTGTTATTGCCCCAGTACAACAGCGCCAGTGCGCCCAATAAAGAAACCGGTAAAGACAGCGCCGGAATAATCGTCGCCATCACACGACGCAAAAATAAAAAAATCACCAAAACGACTAAGACCATCGTGAAGATCAGGGTGATATTGATGTCGTGTATGGCTTCGCGAATCGAGGCGGCACGGTCATTTAAAGGGGTGATGCGCACCGAGCTTGGCAATTGCTGCGCAAAACTGGGTAACAAGCGCAACACTTCATCGACCACTTGCACCGTGTTGGCATCCGGTTGACGAAATACCGCCAATACAATCGCTGGCTCACCATTCATATTGGCGGCGGATTGCAGGGTTTCCACACTGTCTTCGATACTGGCAAAATCAGCCAAACGCACTGGGCCACTAGCACGATTGACCACGATCAAACGCCCAAAGTCGGCGGCGTTCTTCAGTTGTTGGTTGACTTGAAAAATCAAGGACTGCGTTGGGCCATTCAAAGTTCCCAGCGGCGTGACCGAATTGGCTTTGCTCAAAACACTATTGACGTCTTCGTAAGTCAAATTCAGCGCACTTAATTTACTGGGGTCAATTTTGATTCTGACCGCATAACGTTTTTGACCAAAAATACTGACTTGCGCGACGCCATCAACTGTCGAGATCGTCGGTGCAATGACGTTTTCACC
>JAVKMA010000175.1:0-7324 GCA_031538685.1 Burkholderiaceae bacterium
AAGCGCATCGCACAAAATCAAACGCCCTTCTGCATCCGTATTGAGCACTTCAATGGTTTGTCCCGACATCGAAGTCACGATGTCACCTGGTTTAGTCGCGCGTCCTGATGGTAAATTCTCACAGGTCGGAATCACGCCGATCAAATTGATGGGTAATTTCATTTCCGCCACGGCGTACATCACGCCTAAAACGGTTCCCGCGCCGCTCATGTCGTATTTCATTTCATCCATGCCCAAACCAGGTTTGAGCGAAATACCACCGGAATCAAAAGTAATGCCTTTGCCAACCAATACCACCGGTGCGGTATTTTTATGACCACCTTGATAGTGCATGGTAATCAAACGAGGCTCTTCATCAGAACCCTGCGCGACGGCTAAAAATGAATTCATTTTTAGTGCGGCAATTTTTTTGGTCCCTAAGACTTCAACCTTGATGCCATGCGTGCGCGTCAGGCTTTGTGCACACTGACCCAAATAGGTTGGCGTGCAATAGTTGGGGGCGAGGTTTCCTAAATTGCGCGTCAAGTCGATACCCTTGATCAAAGCCTGCGCTTGCACCAAGGACTCTTTCAAGGATTTTTGTGCGTCTTCTGGCGCGGCAATTTGACACATTTGCGGCCATACCGGCGCGGTTTTTTGACTGCTTTGTTTAGCTTGATCAAAGCGATAGGCCTGCGCATTCCAATCCACTACCCACTGCGTCGCGCCGCGATGCCATGCACCTGTGTTTTTCGTCACACTGCTAATCTCCGCCGCATCGCTGATCTGGGCATAAGGCAGGGCCAAAGTGACTTTGGCGTAATCGTGTTTTAAATGCGCGCAAATTGCGTGATGTATTTTGCTTAGTTGCGCCATCGTGGTATTTTTCCACGCACTCAACTCACCCAAACCAACCAACAATATACGCGGCGCACTAAAACCCGCAACATCAAATAAGGTCGTGCACACATTGGCATCGGTGTTTAAATCTCCTCGTTTGTATAAGGTCAACAAATCCGGATTTTTCGCCAACGAAACATGCGCTGGCGTGAATTTATTTTTATCAGAAAAAATTCCCACAATTAACAAATCCGTTTTGAGGGTGTGTAAATCTGTGGGTGAAACGAGTGCAGAAAATTTCATAATGATCAAAAAAATAAGACTAACAATAGAAAATTAGTGCCCTTTGACGGGGGCGGGGCGTGTCCCTTGTCCTTCTTCATAAAGCGCAGGCGGAGCCGTTTGAATCACCCCGCTGTTGCTGCGCGGATTGTCGCTAGAGGAACCGGCAGAGAGTACTTGAATAAAAATTTCCCCAGGTTTAATCAACCCCAAGCCATCACGGGCTTCTTCTTCCAGCGCCCCTTTTCCCGCTTGTAAATCTTCAACCTCTGAACGCAGGGCCTGATTACGCAACTCTTTATCGGTATTATTGGTCTCTAGCGTTTTGACTTGATTTTGCATTTCCCACACTTTAAGCACGCCGCCCTTACCAAACCACAAGGGGATTTGGATAAGCAACAATAAAACCAACAAAATTAAAGTGAGGGCGCGCATGAAGAGTTTAACGAGACATCCGTAACAGCAAAATACGCCTGAGATATTAAATTAAATGCGCTTTGCTTGAAGTGATTGTACTTGCCTTCAGTCTCTAGCAAGCCTCTAGAACAAGTAACTCACATCAATAAGCAACTCGCATCAACGTTAAGCCGACACCGTGCGGGTAAGCGAAGTCGGTATATTCATTTTTCTGAACAGCTAAAGTTGTAGCTATTTAGCGGGTCAATCTTGGCTGACCTACCTCGCCTACCCAGTCAATCTCGCTTACTGCTTTAGGGCACTTCTATCAATTCATTTTTGCGGCGAATTGCTTTGTTGCGCAGTACGCGAAATCCCCACGTACTGTATGTACGCTCCGGTTTCTGTATGCTGTGCGCCTCGCACTTCATCCGAACATTCTGTATTTATAGAAGTGCCCTTTACAGTTTTACATATGCTTGATCATCACATTACCAAAGGCAGAGCATGATACTTGCGTTGCGCCTTCCATCAAGCGCGCAAAATCGTAAGTCACGCTTTTTGCAGTAATTGATTTTTCCATTGAACTGATTAACAAGTCGGCCGCTTCCAGCCATCCCATATGGCGCAACATCATTTCGGCCGACAAGATCAATGAACCCGGATTCACATAATCTTTGCCCGCGTACTTGGGCGCGGTGCCATGAGTGGCTTCAAACATCGCCACTGAATCCGACAAGTTCGCGCCCGGCGCAATACCGATACCACCGACTTGTGCAGCCAAGGCGTCAGAAATGTAATCGCCATTCAAGTTCAAGGTCGCAATGACACTGTATTCAGCAGGACGCAACAGAATTTGCTGCAAGAAGGCGTCAGCAATCACGTCTTTAACAATGATTTCTTTGCCTGATTTTGGATTTTTGAATTTGCACCAAGGGCCGCCATCAATCAATTGCGCGCCGAATTCTTTTTGCGCCAAGGCATAAGCCCAATCACGGAAGCCGCCTTCGGTGAATTTCATGATATTGCCTTTGTGCACGATGGTCACTGAAGGTTTGTCGTTATCAATCGCGTATTGAATTGCTTTGCGAACCAAACGTTCTGTACCTTCGCGTGATACCGGTTTAATTCCAATTCCAGACGATTCGGGGAAACGAATTTTTTTCACACCCATTTCGTCGATCAAAAATTTGATCAATTTTTTCACTTGCTCGCTGCCTTCTGCGTATTCAATTCCCGCATAAATATCTTCGGAATTTTCACGAAAGATCACCATGTCTGTTTTTTCAGGTTCTTTCACAGGCGAAGGAACGCCTTTGAAATAACGCACGGGGCGCAAACAAACGTATAAATCCAACTCTTGACGCAAAGCCACGTTCAATGACCGAATCCCACCACCCACTGGCGTCGTCAAAGGGCCTTTAATCGACACCACGTAATCTTTTAATACGCTTAAAGTTTCTGCTGGCAACCATACATCTGGACCGTATACGCGCGTCGCTTTTTCACCGGCATAAATCTCCATCCAACTGATTTTTCGTTTACCACCGTAAGCTTTTTCCACTGCTGCATCGACCACTTTTATCATCGGCGGCGTGATATCAACACCCGTACCGTCGCCCTCGATATAGGGAATGATCGGTTGATCCGGAACATTTAACGAATAGTCTTTATTGACTGTAATTTTTTGTCCTGTGGTAGGGACTTTGATATGTTGGAACATAGTTTTCTCCTGATTGAAAAGTTATAAATTGGGTAAATAAAAATAAATCGGAATGAGCGACAACAAATTTTTGTCCTCGTCATTTAATTTAGGATAGAACTCTTGCCATAACGCAATCAAGTGTTTTAAATCAATTAGCTCAATATGTGTATTGGCACTACGCACTTCAAGTTTTGCGTCAGCGGTATATCCGCCGGTTGAAACAAAAATACCAACATCTCCATCTTTTCTCAATAACCCCAGCAACTCACGTATTTCTTTCACGGTAGATGGTGTATCCGGCCGATGTTTAACCTGTACCTTAATGCGCGGTGAGACAGAACCCAAGGGATCGCGATAGGCAATCACATCAGCTCCGCCATCTTTGCCTTTAGGGGCGGTAAAGGGGGTGTAATAACCCATACCACGTAGCAAGGCCGCCACCAAATCCTGCAACTGATAGGGGTCTTTGCGTAATATTTGGTTTTTTAATCCTTCGTATGCGCGCCCTTGCAAATCATCAATCACCAAGGCTTGTTGGGAGACTGGGTCAGTTTCTAAATCTTCTTCTGCACCTTCAGAGGATTCATCATTTAATGGCTGACGATCAACTCTCTGGCCGCCCTCTCGCTGCTTGTCCCAGCGACGATACTCATCTATACATCGATGCCACAGTCCCTCCTCTCCTAGCGTTAAGGCCTGACTACCTTCTGGCGTTAAATACCAAATGCCCTTTTGCTTTAATAAAAACCCCGCCTTACCCGCAGTGACTGAGAAAAATCGCAAGCGTAGCTGCCACGAAGTCGTACCTTTTATGTCATAGCTAGATAAGTTTTTTTCATCTAAGGTCAGACGCTGATCGAGTTTGACAAACAACTCCTGCGCCGACAATTCACTGCCGTTGTCTTGCAAAATTTGCAAAGCTGTAAAAAGCAATTTTGCTTCTAATTTTTTTGGGCCAGATAACATAAAAACGTTTTTAGGATGAAGCGAATAGGGATAAAGAGGAGCGATCTGTGTTTATAGAAGTGTCCTAAAACGAGGCGCGCCTCTCTTTATCACCAGGTTGAGATTTATGTCGCTATCTTTACCGTCATTTATGCCGCCATTTATGCCGCCATCAATTGACGCAATACAAATGGCAAGATGCCACCGTGTTCGTAATAATCCACTTCGATCGGTGTATCAATGCGCAATTGCAGGGCGACTTCTTTGACTTCGCCATTGGCGCGACGAATCATCAAACGCACGTCTTGTTGCGGTTTGAGCGCGCCTTCAATCCCTAACAAATCAAAAGTTTCATCTCCTTTTAAACCCAAAGTTTGAACGCTGTCCGCGCCTTTAAATTGCAAAGGCAAGACACCCATACCCACTAAGTTGGAGCGATGAATCCGTTCAAACGAGCGCGCAATGACCGCGTTCACACCTAATAACTGAGTGCCTTTAGCGGCCCAGTCACGCGATGATCCCGTGCCGTATTCCTCGCCACCAAATACGATAGTCGGCGTGCCGTCTTTTTGATATTTCATCGCGGCGTCATAAATTGACAATTCTTGTTTTGAGGGTTGATGCAAAGTCACCCCGCCTTCAATACGTGAACCATCTGCTTTCAGAGGCATCATCAAGTTTTTAATCCGCACGTTTGCAAAAGTTCCGCGCATCATGACCTCGTGATTGCCACGGCGTGAACCGTAAGAGTTGAAGTCGGCTTTTTGTACCCCATTGGCCAATAACCATTTACCCGCTGGACTGGATTCTTTGATCGAACCGGCCGGTGAAATGTGATCCGTGGTAATTGAATCGCCAAAAATTCCCAAGGCACGCGCACCGCGAATGCCTTGAACAATGCGTTTAGGCTGCATTGAAAAAGCATCAAAGAACGGCGGCTCTGCAATATAAGTCGATGCTGGCCATGCATAAGTTTGACTACTGCCGCCACCGGCAATCGCTTCCCACAAAGCACCTGGTTGCGATTTCACTTTTGCATAGTTCGAGCGGAACAATTCACCATTCATCGCAAAACGTAAGACTGCTTGAATCTCTGCCGCGCTTGGCCAAATGTCGCCCAAGAAAATATCTTTGCCCTCTTTATTTTTTGCCACCGGCTCAGTCATCAAGTCTTTGCACACGGTCCCTGCTAATGCATACGCGACGACTAAAGGAGGAGAAGCTAAAAAATTGGCCCGAATATTGGGATGAATCCGCGCTTCAAAGTTACGGTTACCCGATAACACTGCCGCCGCGACCACATCGTTTTTAGCAATGCTTTCGTTCAAGGCCGGCGTTAAATCACCCGCGTTACCAATACAGGTTGTGCATCCGTAGGCGGTCACTCCAAAACCCAATTTTTCTAAGTAAGTCAAGAGGCCCGCTTCTTTCAAATACTGCGTCACCACACGCGAGCCTGGCGCTAAAGATGTTTTGATATGCGGTGCAACAGACATCCCCGCTTCAACCGCTTTTTTCGCTAACAAGCCCGCAGTCAACAACACCGATGGGTTAGACGTATTCGTACAAGACGTAATCGCGGCGATCAAAACATCACCATTTTTGATACTGATGCCGTCATTGGTCGAATAGGCGACAGGCAAGTCTTGCGCTTTTTTACCAAAACCATTGTCGGCCACTGATTGACTGAACAAATCAGCAAAATTATTTTTGACTTTACCTAATTCGATCCGATCTTGTGGGCGTTTTGGACCGGCTAATGAGGGTGTCACGCGGTTGAGATCAAGGCTTAACTCTTCGCTAAAATCGATTTGACCTTTTTTCGCCACGCCGAATAATTTTTGCGCTTTGAAATAGGCGCGGAAAGCGTCGATTTCTTCTTTGGTGCGGCCGGTGCCTTCAAAATATTCAATCGTGACTTCGTCAACGGGGAAGAAGCCCATTGTTGCACCGTATTCCGGCGCCATGTTAGCAATCGTCGCACGATCGGTTAAAGACAAAGCGGTCGTTCCTGGGCCATAAAACTCTACAAATTTTCCGACGACTTTTGCTTTACGCAGCATTTCGGTAATGGTCAAAACCAAATCCGTCGCCGTCACGCCTTCGCGCAATTGACCGGTCAAATGCACACCGACGACATCAGGGGTCAAGAAATACACCGGTTGCCCCAACATTCCCGCTTCAGCTTCGATCCCGCCCACGCCCCAACCAACCACGCCAATACCGTTAATCATAGTGGTGTGCGAATCCGTGCCAACCAAAGTATCAGGGTAATACACCCCTTCTTTTTGATGTACGCCACGGGCCAAATATTCCAAATTGACCTGATGCACGATCCCAAAACCAGGCGGCACCACGCCAAAGGTGTCAAACGCTTGCATGCCCCACTTCATAAACTGATAGCGTTCGCGATTACGCGAAAACTCTAGCTTCATATTTAAGTCCAAGGCGTCTGCTTGTCGGAAATGATCAATTTGCACCGAGTGATCAACGACTAAATCGACTGGCACTAAAGGTTCAATTTTTTTCGGGTCTTTACCCATTTTTTTGGCGACACCGCGCATCGCGGCTAAGTCAGCTAACAAAGGCACACCCGTAAAATCTTGCAATACCACACGCGCGACAACAAAAGGAATTTCATCGGTGCGCTTAGCGTTCGGTTGCCAATTAGCCAATTGCTTAACGTGTTGCGACGTCACTTTTTTACCGTCGCAATTACGTAATACTGATTCGAGCACAATCCGGATTGACACCGGCAAACGCTCCAAATCAATATCTAATTTTTTGGCTAAGGCCGGCAGAGAATAAAACTGTCCTTTTTTAGTTTTTCCGATCGGGAATTTTTTAAGGGTTTTGAATGAATCATCAGACATAAATAACTCCTATGAATACAAAATGGCGGGGATGATCGTTGTGAGCGGCAATACGCAAAATCCGCAAAATCGTCATTAACATACCTCGCGAATCTCAACGAATCACGAATCACGATGCACAACTCACAACGTCTACTTAAAACAAAAATACCAATAAACAGCTTACAGCAAATGCGCAACACCTGCGCGCTCTTCTTCTAATTCTTTAAGCGTCACGTTGATTCGCTCTTGCGAGAAGGCGTCAATCGCCAAGCCCTGAACGATTTCGTACTCACCATTTTTAGTCGTGACGGGAAACCCAAAT
>JAVKMA010000176.1:0-7468 GCA_031538685.1 Burkholderiaceae bacterium
ACAGAATGTGCGGATGAAGTGCGAGGCGCACAGCACACAGAAACCGGAGCGTACATACAGTACGTGAGGATTTCGCGTACTGCGCAACAAAGCAATTCGCCGCAAAAATGAATTGTTAGAAGTGCCCATTAGTTAGACGCGGTCGGCGTGTTGGCGTAGTCGCTGGTGTCAGTTGAGGTGTAGTTAAAACTGATGTCACCCCAGGTATCGAGCGCGGCTTTGAGCGGAGCGCAGCTTTGCGCCGCTTTGCGCAAGATCTCGGGACCCTCGTTTTTGATGTCCTTGCCCTCGTTACGCGCTTTGACCATGCACTCCAGCGCCACGCGGTTGGCCACTGCTCCCGCTTGAATGCCTTGCGGATGTCCAATCGTTCCGCCACCAAACTGCATGATGCAGTCGTCGCCAAACAGGTCTAGCAACTGATGCATTTGCCCTGCATGAATACCGCCCGAGGCCACAGGCATGACCTTTTTGGTATCCGCCCAGTCTTGGTCAAAAAAGAGTCCGCGCGGCAAATCGGTTTTGGTGTAGCTGTCGCGGCAGACGTTGTAGTAGCCTTGAACCGTCATAGGATCGCCCTCTAACTTACCCACCGCCGTGCCCGTGTGCAAATGGTCAACCCCTGCCAGGCGCAGCCACTTGGCGATCACACGGAAGCTCACACCGTGATTTTTTTGTCGTGTGTAGGTGCCATGCCCTGCGCGGTGCATGTGCACAATCATGTCGTTTTTACGCGCCCAGTTGGCCATGCTTTGAATCGCCGACCAGCCAATCACGAGGTCTAACATGATGACAACCGAACCCAGCTCTTTGGCAAATTCGGCACGCTCGTAGATGTCCTCCATCGTCGCGCCCGTCACGTTCAGGTAACTGCCTTTGACCTCGCCCGTGACCGCCTGTGCTTTGTTCACACCGTCCATCACGTACAAAAAGCGATCGCGCCAATGCATAAAAGGCTGCGAGTTGATGTTCTCGTCGTCCTTCATAAAGTCCAAGCCACCCTTGAGGCCCTCGTAAATCACGCGCCCGTAATTGCGCCCCGACAAACCCAGCTTTGGCTTGGTGGTTGCGCCCAACAGCGGACGACCAAATTTGTCTAAACGTTCACGCTCTACCACCAAGCCCGTAGGTGGCCCTTTGAATGTTTTGACATAGGCCACGGGAATGCGAATATCTTCCAAGCGCGCCGCTTTGAGCGGTTTGAAACTAAACACATTGCCAATCAAACTGGCTGTCATGTTGGAGATGGAGCCTTCTTCAAACAAAATTAAATCATAGGCCACGTAGGCAAAGTACTGACCTGGATTGTTAGGCACGGGCAACACCTTGTAGGCCTTGGCGCGGTAGCTGTCGCAGGCGGTCAGCCTGTCGGTCCACACCACCGTCCACGTAGCGGTAGAGGATTCGCCTGCTACTGCGGCGGCGGCTTCTTCGGGGTCAACACCATCTTGCGGCGTGATGCGAAACAGACAAATGGTGTCGGTTTCTTTGGGCACGTAATCGGGCATCCAATAGCCCATTTGTTTGTATTTCAAAACGCCAGCGCTGTAGCGCTTTTTTGCATCCTGGATTACGCCTGTTCCTGTGTCGTCACTCATTGGTCTTCTCCTTTATGGGTTAAAAATTACAATGACGCGACTGTATAATTTGATCAATCAAAAGTAAATTCACATAATTTAGACAATCAGTTAAGCAATAGCTTAACGAAGAGCAGCGCATAAAAAACGCCACATGAAAAATGCTACTTTTCGCCAATTGCGCGTGTTTAACGAGGTCGCCAAAACCTTGAGTTTTGTTCGTGCCGCCGAGCAATTGCACCTCACGCCGCCGGCCGTCACCATGCAAATCAAAGAATTAGAGGGGCACGTGGGGTTGCCGCTGTTTGAACGTAATGGCAAAAAAGTCAGCCTGACCACCACGGGGGAATACATGCTGGTGTACGCGCGCAAAATTTTGGCCACTATCAAAGATGCGGAGGACGCAACGGCGCGTTTGAAACGCGTCGAGACCGGCGTGTTAACGGTGGGATTGGTCAATACGGCACAGTATTTTTTACTGCCGCAACTGGCCGAATTTCGCGAAAAGCACAAAGGCATTGAGCTGCAATTGACCACTGGTAACCGCGAACACTTGGTTCAAGTCTTGCACAATAATGAAGTCGATATTGCAATCATGGGGCGTCCGCCCAAAGAGTTACAAACCCGTGCCGAGCCTTTTGCCGCCCACCCACACGTGTTTGTCGCGCCGCCGGATCATCCCTTGATGAGTCGAGGACGGATTGAAATCGAAGATTTGCGGCATTACGAATTCATCGTGCGCGAACGAGGCTCTGGCACGCGCGCCGCGATGGAACAATTTTTTACTGAAGGCCGTGTCGAAGCACGTTTTTCGATTCAGGTCTCCAGCAACGAGACCCTTAAACAAGCAGTGATGGCGGGCTTGGGGCTGGGTTTTATATCCCTACACACGATCGGATTTGAGTTGGATCACCACAAAATCGCGATTCTTGACGTCAAAGGGGTCCCAGTGGTACGGGCTTGGAATGTGGTGCACACCTTGTCAAAAGTGCTCTCGCCCGCGGCTGAAGCCTTTCGCTATTTTATGCTTGAGCAAGGTGAAGCACATTTAGCCGCACAGTTTGGGAAATATCTGCAATTTGACGCGACGTAAGTTGAATCAAAGTCGAATTCAATTTGACTCCAAGAAAATCATCTCTAGCGATCCCCATCACATTAGGGCTGGCTTTATTGGATGATGACGTGATTGACTCGCTAGGCGAGGACGGCCCGAGTGCTTTACCGGCCTTAAATGATGAAATCGAAAATCTGACCGCGACCCAGTTAAAAGAGCGTATCCGACAATTAAATGAGGGCGTTAAGGGCGGTACCGCCCAGTTAGAGGCCGAGCTTGACGAAGCGCTGAGCCAAATCAGGCGGCTCAAAAAGCAGGTGGTAGCCGCCCCCGCCGGCCCAATACCGCCAGAGGTGATGGCGCGGCGGCGGGAAATCGCGGCGGCGGATTTTACCGCCCGATCCCAGATCGATGCAATTGTGGCCCAGTCGGGGGGGGGCGGATAGCGCCGTTATCGACGCGGGCGGCAGCGTCTGCCAAAACGCCTGGCTGGCGCTAATGGGCATCGCTGAATTAGCCCGAGCGCAGGCCGCTCTTTTAGCAGACCTGCGGCCTGACGCGCGAGTCACTAATTTAAGCAATCTCAATGGATTAACTGAAGCAGAAAAGCGGGCGGTTCAAGAAAAATTGGGGCAAACCTTAACCGGCCTACGGGTCGCCGCCCAAGACCGCCGCTATGCCCATGAAACCGCAGAAGAGGCTCGCCGGTTAGAGGCAGAGGGCCCGCGTCGAGGGCGGCCCAAGGGTTCTGCTAATAAAGGTGGCGACTAATCATGGTCAACGCGCTACGCCCATTTGACACGCGCCAACGCGCGGTGACCGCGATCGGTCAAGTCCCCATGCTACTCAATGGAGGCTGTGCCTGGAGCGCCGCCCCACAAAAAAAACGCGAAGTCGCTGGGCAAAGACTGGCCCTGATCAACGACGCGCTTGAACGGGTGAAGCGCGGGGCGCGAGTGGAGACCTGCGCGCGTTTGTTGATCGCGCAAATCGGGCAGGACGACTTGACTATGGCGCAGGCCGTAGCGATAGAAGCGCTTGGCGCGCCTTCGCTAGCAACGATTAAACGCTGGTTAAACGCCGCTTTGACGGCGCAAGAAAGCGGCGACAAAGCTTTAGTCATGCCCAGGCACACCGGGCGTGTTCGAAAGGACTATGGGTGGGAAGCGCGCGCGATTGAGCTATTCAATACCCCGTCCAAGGCCGGTAAAAACAATGTGGCCTTCAAATTACGTTGCGAGGGTTTTGAGACCGCGACTGATAGTCGCGTCGCCAGTTTTCTGGGCAAACTGCCCGCTACTTTAGGCAGTCAGTCTCCCGAGCGCATTGGCAAACACTTACACCAACTGACCCATAGGGCATTCTACGCGCGCGACTGGAGCAGTTTAAAGGCGGGGCAAATGGTCGCGGGGGACGGTCACACCATCGATGTGTATTTGGCCAACCCTGTTACTGGTAGGCCCTACCGACCAGAATTGACTGTTTTTATCGACGTGTATTCGGGGTACATTTTCGGGCTCCACCTATCCGATAGCGAAAGCCAAGTGTCTACGATGTTTGCCTTGTCAAACGGCATATCGCGGCACCAACATGTCCCGCTTTATGCCTATCTGGATCGCGGCCCCGGGTATCGTGGCAAGATGATGTCGGGCGCAGAGACTGGATTTTTCGCGAGGGTAGGGATTGAGCCGATTGCGGCGTTGCCGGGGAACCCTCACGGGAAGGGTTGGATAGAGCAATTTTTCCGAATTTTGCGCGACAACCACGACAAATTTTACGGCCCTGACTACTGTGGCAATGATCAGGCGGCCGAGGTCAATCGGCGCATAACAGTAGAGATCGACTCCGGCCGGCGCACCTTACCGTCAGTGCAGGCTTATGCCCAAAGCCTAGCTGATTTTATTGAGCAATATCACCACAAGGCAAAACCGAGCCGTAACGGCAAAACGCCCGCCCAGCTATGGGCCGAGTTAGAGCGTAATGAATTGCACCTATCGGCGGCCGATTTAGCCCGCCCAACAAAAGTCTGCACGGTGCGCCGCCAATCCGTCACTTTGGACGGGCGCGTCTACCAAATGCTACCACTGGCCTATTACGACGGCCGCGAGGTGATGGTCGGGTACGACTTGGTCGATGACGCGCAGGTATGGGTCTCGACCAAGGCCGGTGAGCACTTGGGCATCGCCAAGTTAGTACACAAGGCGCCCGTCATCCCCGCTAGCCGAATGGATGAGCGCTTGCTCAAGGCGGCACAAGAAAAACTCAAGCGTGTTGAGCGAAAACGTACCGAAATCATTGCCCGAACGGCCCCCGTGATTGACGACCAAACACGGGCGCGCCAGTTAGCCGAATCCGCACCCGCATTAACCCAAGGCAAAGGCGAAACCACGCCATTGCAATTTGTTGATTTAGAACTTGAATAATTTTTTTGGAGCCCCTATGAAAAACCACCCAACCGCAATTAAAGAAGCCTATAGCGACGCCGACAAAGCAATTCTGCGCGAAGTGATTGATTTGATGAATCAAAACAAAATCAGTGCGGCTTCTCTGGCGACTAAATCAAATCTGTCGAGCGGCACGATATCACTCGTGCTATCGGGTAATTACAGCGCGGCGCCTTCCGTGTCCTTAAAAACCATGAGGGCGGCGATAGAAGCGCACCAGGCACACGCCGAGGTGACCTCGGGTGAGATCGTCAAGACCAGCATCTACACCATCGGGATCGCGCCCTGCCGCCACGCGCGCGAGCTAAAGACCTTTCCCCACTTTTCCGGGCGGGACGGGGGGGGCAAAACGCATACTCTGCGCGATTACGCGTCCAATAACACCAACACGCTATTTATCGAGGCGACCGGATTGATGCGGACCCGCACTCTACTGGATGCGATTTTGCGGCAACTGCACGCACAAGGCGCGCGCCGAGTCGACGAGATGTTTGAAAACGTCGTGGCGGTGTTGAAGGGGACTAATACGCTAATCATTATTGACGAGGCCGAGACTCTCGTGCCCTCGTGCCTGCACATCCTGCGCCGTATCCGTGACCAGGCCGGTGTGGGCGTGGTCTTATCCGGTACCGAACTCTTGTACCCACAAATGATGCGCAACGCCGGTGTGTTTGACCAGATTCGCAGCCGTGTCAGCCTCGCGCCGCCCAGTATCCAGGCCATTAGCGAGGAGGACGCGGATGCCTTGACCCTATCACTGCTCTCACCCTACAACCCCGACGCCGAATGCCTAGACGCGCTACGCGCCTATGCGGGTGGGTCGGCGCGCATGCTCTGCGAAAACCTGATTCCCTCATTGATTCGCCACGGACTTAAAAAAGGCAAGGCATTGTCTGTCGCCTTGATTGATACCGTGGCGGTCAAGGTGTTGCAGCTGTCGCCAAGAGCGGTTTAACGATTTTCGCCCGTTGTTTAACTTTCTTTAACCCTACTTAAAATTACCATGAAAATCAAAACTACCCCCCAGCTGACCGAAGCAATTGCGGCCCTGGCCGCGGTTCAAATCGAGCACGAAAAGCGCCAGTCAAAGCTAGACGCCGAGCTCGCCCGCGCCCAAGAAAAACATGCGGCCGCATTACAAGAACTCTCAAATGGCGCGCAGGTGATATTTGAGGAGATTAAAACTTACTGCACCGCCAACCGGCCCGAATTAACCAATGACGGTGAGCTTAAAGGACTAGATCTAGGTACCGGCAAGATCGGCTGGCGTGCGCTACCCGATAAGGTCGAATACCCTAAAAATGAAGAGGATACGATTATCCAAAGACTACTGAAAAATGGATTTTCAGCTTTGGTGGAAACCAAAACGACTCACAAAATCAATACCAAGGCATTACTCAAAACCGCACCGGAACAACGCCCCAACATTCCTAATTTGGAGGTAGTAACGGGCCGCGAATCATTCTATTGCGACCCAACTAAATAAGGCGGCGCCATGACCAAAATAGCTAACCAAAATCGCCAGCCCTATATCAAGCGGGCGGCAACCACCACGGTTCGTCTACACGTCGCTAAAGCGGCGCTGAAATGGACCGATGAGATCTATCGTGATTGGTTGTTTGATCAGTTCGGCGTGCGGTCATCCAAAGACATGACCGAGTCCCAGCGCGTGATCGCGGTCAAAAAACTGGATGATTTGCAAAAGGCCGTGGGGGTCAGGCGCAGGCAAGCCGCGCCCTCTGAATTAGACCCCATGACCGGAAAAATGTATGCGCTGTGGTGTCTATTGGGCGATGCGGGGGTGGTCAGGAATCGCTCCTATAGCGCCATGGCGGCTTATTTTACGCGGGTGACCAAAATTGACAGTATCGAATGGGCCACCGCGAGTAGCCTCAACGTCGCCATAGAGTCCCTCAAAAATTGGTGCGGGCGCGCCGGTGTGGCCTACACAGATTCTGATTGACCGGCCATGGACGACAGCCTACTTTCCCACCTCCCCGAATCCATGCAGCAATTAATCGCTGTTTTTGGGGAAGCGGTGGCCCTGCAATTATGCGAACGCATCGGGGGGATCAGCCTCGTGGTACCGCACGGTGCGAATCCCGACAGTTGGCTGTGGGAGCGGCTAGGTAAAGACCTGACGAACTCGCTTGTCGCCAAAATGGCGGGTGGGCAGCTGACCATCCCTAAATACGACGCGATAGACCGTCTGCTAAGGCGCAAGCGGTTGTACCAAATGTTGGAGCTACAAATGCCAGTCGCACAAATCGCACTGGCCCTAGGCCGCACTGATCGCTGGGTCTACCTAGAGATGGGTAAAAGCCACGACCCAAAAATCAGAAATTTTGAGGTGCTGCAATGCCCTCTGTTTTAGTCAGGATCAATCATGTCAA
>JAVKMA010000177.1:0-9348 GCA_031538685.1 Burkholderiaceae bacterium
CAATTGCTTTGATCCATAAAGACATTAGCAATAACCACGCCAATAACACCGCGCCAATCGACAGCACAATCGCGCGCCACAAGACTTTTGGGCGAGTGCTAATGCGCCACATCGCCAAGCGTATCCAGATCAGACTTGCCACGACTGAGAGCGTGAATGGAAACAATTCAAAACGCGCATGATGTGTTGGTGTGAGTGCGGCAATCCGTCCGGCTAAACCGGCAGGCCAACCCAAAATTTGTGCGCACCAACCCAGCCAAATCAAAATGCCAAAGGCGCTGCCGATCACCAAAGCAAACCAGTCGATGCCGTTAATGCCACTGCGTCGCATGGTGGGGATGCCAAACGCCGCCAGCATTGCTAAGGTCGGCAGTAAGAGTAATAAATTAGAGACAATTTTTTGTTCGGCGAACAAAATAATCACCACAGAACCAATTAAAAATACGAGAGGGTCTCGAATATGTCGATGACGCCATTGTCCTCGCCATGCCTTCAATGCCCACAGCGCGAAAGGCAGTGCCGGCAAAGTAAACCAGGCGGCGTTGCTGATTAACCATTGAAGATTGTTCCAAAAATTTAATAAAAATTCGCCAGAAGGCATGATAAAAACACTTTGCGCACTTAACCATTGCGGCACAAATTGGAAGGGTGAGTAGCGCGCAATCGCACCTAACCACAGTCCCATCAGCCCTAGCATAATTGGCAGACTCAAAAGCAGGGACAATTTCCATGCGCGTTGATCACGCCAATTTTGATCACTCCAATGCAAGGCCAGTTGCAGCCCCCACAAAATAATGGCGGTGGGTAAATTAAACCCTAAAATAATCAGCCCCAAAATTAAACCGCGCAATACGGCAATTTTGAGATTAATTTGTGCGACGCTCAAAGCAAAAAAACTCGTTGCCAAAGCTAACAATAAAGCTTCGCTGCCCGCTGAATGTGCGGGAATGAGCAGGCCCAAGCTGCCTAAATAGATCAATAGTGCCGAATCGGCGCACATGCGCGCGTAGTTATCAACTGTTGGTTGACCGCCAAAGGGTAATTCGTGCGGTTGGGCGTCTTTATGACGGGCTAAGTGATAGGCCCAACGCCATACCGCTAAACTGGCAAGGGCTAAATAAAACAGCGCGGGCAAACGGCCGGCAAGCACATCGCCAAAAAGTGGGCCGAAAATCATCATCGACACAGTTCCGATCCAAAACGCCAAAGGGCTTTGGTCAAATAGCGGTAATCCGGCGACATTGGGCATTAGCCAATCTAAAAAACCACCTTGTTGCATACTGCGCATCACGCCAAACGCAATCGCGTCGTAACCCTTCCATGGCGCACGATCCGCCATGCCCACTAAGGCATAGGTACAAACAAATAAAATCAATCCCCAGCGTGGTAAAGATCGGGTCGCGGCGGCAGTCAATACGACAGATTTCATAAATAAAAATTAAAAATACGGCGTCATCAATCGGTTCTTAACATTTACTGGTATCGCCCGTGCGCACGTTGGCACCATTGCTGATACAGATGTAGCGTTTGGGCCCGCTGGATGTGCGGATACTCAAAGTGGCTTTGGTCGTGCTGATGCCCAGTGCATTAAAACGAATGCCAAAGGGGTTGATCAAAGTATTGCTAGTCATGCTCAATCCGCGTTTGGTCAAACTTAAATCATGTTGCACTAGCAGGGTTTCGTCCGCGTCGACGATCCAATTTTTATTGCTATCGGTAAAAATAATCCAACCATCGGCCCACTGATTGTCGCGTCGGCAACGATTCACTATGCCGGACACAATGGCACACAAAGTGATGTCATTACGTTGTTGCACGTCGCGCATTCTTGTGTACGACAAGGCCGCGCCCCAGTCGCTTTCTAAAATCGCGATCTGGCGCCGCGTCCAAAATGCGTTGAGCGGTTCGGCGGCAAAAGTCCATAGAGTCGCGATGATGCTGATGGCGATTAAGAGTTCGAACAAACTGAATCCTTGAATCCGGCGCAACATGATTTAAAAAAATTAATTTTTTGATTAAATTTTGACCAAAATAAACACCACAAAGGCAATCAGCAAGGTTGACGCAAATGGCAGCAACAAAGTTTTGCCAAAAACGGTAATCCGAACGTCACCAGGTAATCGCCCAATACCGATTTTTCCCAGCCATGGGAGCAAAAGCGAAAGCACAATGACAGCGATAAAAATGGCCAATAACCATCGAATCATGAGAAGCTCCTTTGAGTGATGAATAAATTAACGAACGCCTTGTTTGAAATAGGCCTCGATCCGTTCAATTTCGTCGCGGGCGCCCATAAAAACAGGGGTGCGTTGATGTAAAGCGCGGGGTTCAATATCGAGGATGGATTGCTGTCCATCACTACTGCGGCCACCGGCTTGCTCAATCAAATAGGCCATGGGATTGGCTTCGTACATTAGCCGCAAGTGCCCCAATTGTTTGTCTGGGCGCGCATCAGCTGGATACATAAATATACCGCCACGAGTGAGTAGACGATGTACATCAGCCGCCATAGAGGCAATCCAGCGCATATTGAAATTCTTTTGCCGCGCACCATCAGCGCCCTCGAGTAATTCGTCAATGTAACGTCGCACAGGCGGCGACCAATGGCGTAGATTTGACAAGTTAATCGAGAACTCTTGTGTTTGACTCGGAATTTGTAAATGCTCTTGGGTCAAAATCCATGAGCCTAATTCGGTATCTAAATGGAACACTTGGACGCCGTTACCAATGCTTAATACCAGTGAAGTTTGTGGGCCATAGACCGCGTAACCCGCCGCAACTTGTTGTCGTCCAGATTGCAAAAAATCTTGCTCACGCGGTTCGGCCAAAGTGTCTGACAATTGGGCGGGTGCTCGCAGGACCGAAAAAATGGTTCCAATCGACACGTTGACGTCAATGTTTGATGAGCCGTCTAGGGGATCAAATAACAGCAAATACTCACCGCTGGGAAAGCGATTGGGAATGGGATAAATACTTTCCATTTCTTCTGAAGCCATCGCTGCCAAATGCCCGCCCCACTCATTGGCTTGTAACAAAATATCATTCGAGTAAATGTCTAGTTTTTTCTGAATTTCACCTTGCACATTGAGCGATTCCATCGCGCCGCGATTACCTTCGAATACGCTTTTGCGGACGGCTAAACTAATTGATTTACATGACCGCGCGACCACTTCGATCAATAAGCGCAAATCAGGGCTTAAGCGATTGTGGCGACGTTGTTCTTCAATTAAATATTGGGAAAGCGCGATTCGTTTCATAGCAAATAAGCCTCAATCAATTGATTCGGGGCCGCGATAGTGGCAAAAAATTTGACGTAAATTTTGACAATTAACGTAACCAGCCGCGTCGGTAGAAATACCATAAAGGTGCGATTACGGACGCCGCCATCAAACCAATGGCATAAGGATAGCCTAGCGTCCAATCCAACTCTGGCATGGATCGGAAGTTCATGCCATAAATACTGGCGATCAAAGTCGGTGGCAATAAGGCGACACTGGCCACTGAGAAAATTTTGACGATTCTATTTTGGTTGACGTTGATAAAACCGATTACCGCATCCATTAAGAAGTTGATTTTGTCAAACAAAAACGAAGTGTGTCCATCAAGTGATTCGATGTCGCGCAAAATTTGACGCGCTTCATCTTGTTGCTCTTGATTAAGGACGCGGCCACGCATTAAAAAAGACAGTGCGCGTCGTGTGTCCATCATGCCACGACGAATAAACCCGTTCACGTTTTCTTCGTGCGCGATGTTGCGCAAAATCTCATTGGCGTCAGCATCCGTAATGATTTGCTTGTCTTGTTGCAATACCCGCGCTGATACCTTTTCCAACGCGGTGTAGACCTCTTCAAGCGCATCGGCAGAATATTCGGCATCGGTGGCATAAATATCCAACAAGACGTCGCGGTAATCAGAGACCGAACCAGGCAAACTGCGCCCACGCATCCGCACCAAACGAAATACTGGGGAATCGCCAAAGTGGACTGAAAATAAAGTGTTATTGGTTAAGACAAACGCGACAGGCAGGGTGTGTGCAAGCTCATCATCATCGATCAAAAACTCTGAACGCAAATGAATCGTGCCGTTTTCGGCTTCATAAAAACGCGCCGACGCTTCAATATCTTTCATTTCGTTATCCGTCGGCAATTCGATTTGATAACGCTGCATGACCCATTGGTAATCTTCGGGCGTCGGGTCAGTGATGTCCACCCAAATAATTTTTTGCTCGGATTGTTCTTGATAGCGCTCGTGCTGGATTTGCTGTAGGCGCCCGTTATGGAGAGTAAATAAATTGATCATTTGATAAAGTAATCAAAGCCAGCGCCACAGCGCAAACAGCAGCAAAACATAAAATCCAGCGATGAGGTCGTCACCCATCACGCCGTGGGCGTTGAGATGACGTCGTTCAAAAGTGCGAATGCCCCAGGGTTTCAGCATGTCAAATAGGCGAAACCAAAAAAACGCCCAACCCCAGGTGTTTGCCGAGTCCGGACTCACCAACCACAACACACCCCAAAACGCCGCAATTTCATCAATCACAAATGCGCCATTGTCGTACCCTAATTCATGCACATAAGGACTCTTGTGAATCTGATGAATTGACCAATAACCAAGCCCCACTAATCCGACAAAAATCAATCCTAGTATTGACTCACCCCACTGTTGCGCTGCGTAGTAATACAGCACGCCCGCAAACAAAGTTCCAGCCGTGCCTGGTGCAATGGGCGACAAACCAGAACCGGCACCCGTTGCGATAAAGTGTGCGGGATGTTGAAAAATAAATGGTAAACGCAAGAGTCGATCCTTTAAAGAAAATACCGCAGCCGCTGTTAATTTTTTTTGATGATGCAAACCATTATTGCAGTGGAGTTGATCTACTGAGTACCGATATAGAACAGTCCAATATAGAACAGCCCCAATTTTACGGCTGATTAGAAAACGATCTCTTCACCCTCAATCCGCATCAACTCTTAATGAAGGGCAGGGTTGTGTCCCAATAAAAACTGCGCACTGGTGTAATACGCAATCGCAAAAGCGCGCATTTTTTCAAGGACTTGCGGTTGTTCTTTTGCAATGTCTGTCGTCGCATCTTTTAAATAACGGTATAGGGCGCTTTGGCCATTACTGAGGTTGTATTTGAGTAAGAACTCTTGATCAAATACGGTCAATGTAGGACCATTAAAATGCTCAATCATGAACGCCATTTGCGGCGCTCCGTCCTTAATCCTAGCGCTGCCAACGGCATCGCGTCCCAAAGATGTGTTTTGATAAGGCAAATTCAGCTGTCCCAAAATGGTTGGCATCACGTCAACCTGTTGCGCGATTCGATCAATTTTTTGTGCGGGGATTAATTGGGGGGCGTACAGTAGAAAAGGGGTATGCGTTTGCGACAGATTCAGCGCGGTATACGCTGCGGGCATATGCGCGCCAGTGGTTCCAGAAATTCCGTGATCCCCCAACAGTACAAAAATGGTGTTATCAAAATATTTTTCTTTTTTTGCCGTCGTAAAAAATTTATCCAAACAGTAATCCATGTAGCGGAAAGAGTTGTATTCGGCTTGCGAACTGAAGCCATGTTTAACCAATTGGTCATGCCCTGTGCTGTCCCATTTAAAGTCTTTATCTTCCAGCGGAATCGTATACGGGCGATGGTTGCCTGAAGTTTGTATCATGGCAAAAAAAGGTTTTTTCTGTTGCGTGAAAATTTGATTGGCCTCTAAGAACATGTTTTTATCTGACACGCCCCAAACATCATTACGACTGGCGGCGTAATCTCCCTCTTCATAGGTTTTAATGCCTTTGATGTTTTGCACCACGCCGCGAATATTGGCCCAGCTTAAGCTGCCCCCAATAAAATAAAACTTCGCATAATCAGTCAATTGATTGATCAAAATATGCTGGTTGGCATACAAAGGATTGCGCGATGCGGTATCCGAAATTTCGACGTCAGGCGTTCCGGTCAATCCTGTAAAAACACCGCGTGCTGTGCCAGCATGAGCGGTATAAAAATGCGTGAACAAAGTTCCTTTTTGTGCGATGCTGTTGTAAAACGGCGTGGGGTTTAAGGGGTTGCCAAGGGTAGAGGTTTTGTAGCCTGAAAATGACTCCAAATAAATCAAGACTACGTTGGGTTGGTTAATGTTGGGTTGGTTAATGTTGGATGGGTTAATGTTGGATCGGTTAATGGCAGTCTGCCCTGGTGGGGGAGATATGAGGCGTGAGAATGGCGCATGAAGACTGCTATCGCGGCGATTGCTAATCCCGAGAAATTGATCCATGACCGGGAGCGCGCGCTTTAACTCGTCAAGATGAAATGAATTTTTGGCGTAGCGATAAGTATCGTAAAAATTTAATACGGGATTAGTGCTGACGCTGATATAAAAGGCTTGGGGCGTGAAATACAAATCACTCCACCGTAAAGGGTATTGCCCCAATTTGCCATGAATCGGTAGCAGCCAAATAAAAAATCCGAATACCCCCCAAAGTGTTTTTACTGTCCATTTTGTCCGTGGTCGTGACCATACCGGTGCTTGATAATGGGCAAGGGCGTACTGAATGATGTTGCGACATCCCCAGGTCCACAGCGCCGTGGCAAGAATCAGGGCCAGACTTAACCAAATCACAGGATAGGTGTGCCACACCGTGCCTAAAGATTCAGCGGGATTGGCGAGTAAAAAAATTAAATTGGCGTTGAGGCGGTTTTGTAAATAGCTGTAATGCCCCCAGTCAAGCACTAAAAAGAAAAATAAAACGAGACCTAAAACACCGCTATAAAACCCCCACACTTTTGTCCAGTGTGCAATTTTGCCGCCAAACTTTGGCAATACGGTCAATATCGCCAGTGGCAGCCATGCGAGCGCCGCGAGACGAAAATCAAATCGAGAGCCTAACAAAAAAGCTTGAGTTAATAAGGCGCTATCAAGTGTGGGGGGTGAAAAATACACCGTGAATCCAATTCGTGCCACCGTTTGCACCAGAATCGAAAACAACACCAGGCGGATAAAAAGTTTTAACGATAAAGGCATCATGGAAGAACAGTAGAGAGGGTGTTTTTGTAAAGGGCACTTCTATCAATTCATTTTTGTGGCGAATTGCTTTGTTGCGCAGTACGCGAAATCCTCACGTACGGTATGTACGCTCCGGTTTCTGTGTGCTGTGCTCCTCGCACTTCATCCGCACATTCTGTATTTATAGAAGTGCCCTAAAGCGAAAAATGTTTTGAGTAAGTGTTCTGAGGCGTTATTTGGGCCGCCCCTAAAACTGATCGATATTGAACTTGAACCGTCATCGAATCATAACCTGTCGTAGATATCTCGTGCCCCGAGATTTCATGCGAGCGGTTTTTTCTACGCCCCGCGCATAATTCACGCGTTTACGATTTTTTTAATTTTTCTATGAGTGTATTTTCATCTTCTGTCCCATCTGCCCCAACTGCGCCAGCGGGTTTAACCACGCGAATTTTGCATGATGCGCGCCAACATTTTGAGCATGGCGCCGTGCATGCGCCGATCCATCCCTCGATCGCGTTTGGCTACGATCAGGCTGAAGATTTAGTCGCCGTATTTCAGGGGGAAAAACCAGGTTATCGTTACAGCCGACAAGGCAATCCGACGGCGACGGCGCTGGAGCAAAAAATTACGCAACTCGAGCAAGGCGTCGGTAGCGTCAGTTTTGCGACTGGGATGGCGGCGGTTGCGGCAGTATTTCAAGCTTTTTTACAAAAAGGCGATCATGTGATTGCCTCGCAATTTTTATTTGGCAACACTCACAGTCAGTTTTTAACTTTGCAAAAACAAGGTGCCGAATTAAGCTTTGTTGACCCTACGGATGTTGCTGCGGTTGCGGCCGCATGGCGTCCTGAAACGCGTTTTGTTTTTGTCGAAACGATTGCCAACCCGCGTACGCAAATCCCTGACTTAAGCGCGATTGGCGCTTTGTGCCAAAAAAATGGCGCCCTACTGATCGTCGATAACACGCTCACCAGTCCTGCGTTGTTCGTACCCAAAAATGTCGGTGCAGCGTTTTCGATCAATTCCTTGACCAAATATTTGTCAGGACATGGCGCGATTTTAGGTGGCGTCGTAACTGATACGGGCGCGTTTGATTGGCGCGCGTGGCCGCACTGGGCCAGCCGATTTTCACCCAGTATGACTAAAGCGCCGACACAAACTTGGGGTGTCGCGCAAATTCGTGCGAAGTCTTTGCGGGATTTTGGGGCAACACTGAGCGCCAGCGCGGCACATCAAATTTTGTTGGGGATGGAAACTTTGGAATTGCGTTTAATCCGCATCACACGTAATGCGGCGGCCTTGGCTGCGGCATTAGCAAAGGATTCTCGCGTCGCGGCGGTGTACCACCCCAGCATCGTGACGCATCCCCAGCATCAACGCGCGGCCGCCTTATTTACGCGGGCTTCAGGTGTTTCAAATGAAGTCCTGCCCTATGGTGGTTTGTTAAGTTTTGAATTGCGTGATCACAATCCTTTGACGTATTTGAATCGTTTGACGCTACCGATTATTTCAACGCATTTAGGCGACACGCGCACTTTGGTGATCCCCGTTGCGCAAACGATTTATCACGAAATGGGTGCGGCGGAGCGCGCCAAAATGGGCATTGCCGAAGGCTTGATCCGCGTGTCGGTGGGTATCGAAAATTCTCAAGATTTGACGGCAGATTTTATGTCTGCTTTGGACTCTCAATAATGTCATCAAAACGCTACCGAATTTTGGTGGTTGAAGATGATGTGGGCGTCACGACGCTCGTGAGTGCGGTGCTGGCACAAAATAAAAATTTTGAAATGGTTCACGCCAGTGATTTACAAAAAGCCAATCACGCCATTGCGACGAACAGGCCCGATGTGGTGATTTTGGATTGGATGCTGCCTGATGGCAGTGGCGTTAATTGGTTAGCGAATTTGCGCCAAAATGTCACGCTACGGGAGTTGGCGGTAGTGATGTTGACTGCGCGTGGAACTGAGACCGACAAAATAGAAGGCTTAGAAAAAGGCGCAGATGATTATTTAACCAAGCCTTTTTCACCCAAAGAGTTATTAGCGCGGATTAATGCGCTGTTGCGGCGGCGTTATCCTGATCAGCATGTCTCGGTTTTGCGCTGGGGCAATATCACTTTGGATCACGACAGTGCGATGGTCATGGTCAATCAAACGCCTTTGACCTTGAGCCATATTGAATTTCGCTTGTTAAAATTTTTATTAAGCCGCCCTGAAAAAGTATTTTCGCGCGAACAATTATTGGATCACGTATGGGGTCCTCAAGTGGCGATAGAGCCGCGCACCGTTGACGTCAATATTTCACGCCTACGCCGCGCGCTGAAAAATTCAGAGATCAC
>JAVKMA010000178.1:0-4274 GCA_031538685.1 Burkholderiaceae bacterium
GCCCCTCCATGCAATACCAAACAGTCCAGTTCCAAAGCATAGTGGGCCAAAAATTGATCACGTTTCTCTGCCGATGGAACCGGCACCATCATTGGCAGTGCGCCACCATTACTTAACCATTCGGGCACTGAAGATTCAATGTAATGCAAGGTTTTTTTGGCAAACGCACTACGGGTTGGATCAGGATAAAGCAAGCAAGCGCTGATGGCGATCTTGACGTGGGGAGAAACAGGCATATCGTGTTTAATTGAAGGGATATTGACTGGGCGCTTGCCGTATTGTTACATTGCCTCATTGAAAAAACGTTCAAAGTCGGCCGCCGTGCAGGGTCTGGGATTGGTCTGATGGCAACTATCAGCAACGGCGATGCTGACCAAACGAGGAATGTGTGCGCTCGTTACCCCGTGGCTTGTCAAAGTTCCAGTTATGCCCACAGCACTTTTTAATTGACGCAACCAAGGAACCAGTGCTTGGCCACCGCCCGCTACTCCACAAGCATAGGCGAGTGCCTCAAATTTTTTAGGGACTGCTTTTTCATTCCACGCGAAGACAGTATCAATCATCAAAGCGTTAGCAAGACCATGGTGCATATTGCAGACGGCCCCTAGTGCATGAGCGCAAGAGTGGACTGCGCCTAGATCTTTTTGAAAAGCCACCGCACCCATCAAAGAAGCCATCATCATGTCACTGCGAGCGCTGAGATCACGACCCTGTTTGACTGCAGGTATCAAGGCCCGTGCCGCTAGGCGCGCACCTTCCAACGCAATACCATCGCACAGAGGGTGGTAACTTGGCGATAAATAGCTTTCTAAATTGTGCGTCAGTGCATCCATACCAGTGGCGGCGGTGATCGCGGGTGGTAGATCGAACGTTAACTCTGGATCCGCAAAAACAACTTGTGCCAAAATTTTAGGGCTAAAGATCACTCGTTTGAGATGAGTGTCGTCTTCACTGATGACGCTGGAGCGCCCCACTTCAGAGCCGGTACCGGAAGTCGTCGGAAGCAACACCAAATAGGGCAATTGATTAACGATTGGACGCACCTGCGGGTGATCCCAGGCAAATTCCAAAATATCCCCTTCATGCGTCGCGACAACACCGATTACCTTGGCGACATCGAGTGCGGCCCCACCGCCAAAACCAATGATGCAATCAGCCTGATGCGTTTTGTAGGCTTGTGCCCCTGCCATCACTTGCGCGCCAGTTGGGTTGCCAAACACACCTGAAAATAGCGCACATTCCAAACTGGACAAGTGAGTTTTGAACTCCTCCAGTACAGGCAGTGCGGCAAGTGCTTTGTCAGTAACGATCAGTGGGCGTTTAAAACCGCGCTCACGCAAATGATGGGCAACCTGCCGCCGTGCGCCCGCGCCAAATTGAATCGCAGTGGGAAAAGAAAAGGAAGAGAGTGTCATAGCAATAAAAAAAATAAGTGAGCGCGGGGAGCATCCCGCGACGATGTAACAGCTCAATTTTCGCTCAAGCGAGCAAATTTCAATATTAACTTCTTAAATAATTTCAAAATAACGCTTCATCTCCCAATCGGTGACCGCATCTAACCATTGCCGCCATTCCCATTCACGGGTGGCGACAAAGTGATCAACAAAGTCATCACCCAACCAGTCACGCGCGACTTGCGAGTCCTTAAATAGACGCGTCGTCTCAATCAAGGTGCGTGGTGCTCGTGCAATTTGTTCACCGCCGCTATTAGTACCTGTGATGGGAGGAGTCGTTAATTTCAAACCTTTTTCAACACCATCTAAACCGGCCGCAATCACTGCCGCCATCGCCAGATAAGGGTTCACATCGGCACCGGGACAGCGCGTTTCCAAGCGAGTGGATTTGGCTGAAGTCGCTAGTACACGGAAGCTGGCGGTGCGGTTATCCAGCCCCCAAGTGGGTTTTACCGGCGCCCAAAAACCATCGACTAAACGTTTGTAACTATTGATCGTCGGCCACAGCATTGGGCCAAACTCCATCATGCAGGCCATTTGTCCGGCAAGATAGCTCTCGAACAATGCACTCATTTTACGAGGGGAGTTGGCATCGTAAAACAAATTACGCTGACCATCAGACAGACTTTGATGAATATGTCCACTGCATCCTGGCAAAGAAGCATGTGGTTTTGCCATGAAGCTGGGCATGATGCCGTGGAGCGCGCCGATTTCCTTAGCACCAGCCTTGAACAGGATCGCGCGATCAGCTTGAGCCAAAGCTTCTGAGAAGCCAATCGCGACTTCAAAGACCCCTGGACCAGTTTCAGTATGCAGGCCTTCAATCGGAACTCCAAATTTCTCCATATCTTCCATCAATTGATGGACAAAATCACGATTTAGCCCGGAGCGCGATAGCGAGTAACCGAACATTCCAGGGGTTAAGACTGTTGGCCCAATACCTTTTTTTTCAGCCCAGCTATGTGGTGTTTCTAAAAAATTGTACCACTCAAACTCCATTCCGGTCATGACTTGAAACCCTATTTTGTTAGCGCGGGCAAGCACTCGTTTTAAGGTTTGGCGCGGGCACAAGGGATGGGGCTGACCATCAGGGGTAATGAACTCTCCCAGACAAAAAGGAACTTCGCGATCCCACGGAACCTGGCGCAAGGTCTGAGGATCCAAGCGCGCCATTGCATCTGGAAAGCCATGTTGATGGCCAGTCAAAAGGGAATTGTCATAACATGCATCCATCATGTCCCAGCCAAAAATCACATCGCAAAAACCAAATCCACCAGCGGGATAGGGTTCAATAATTGAAGCGAATTTGTCACGATGCAAATACTTACCGCGTAGGACTCCGTCAATGTCGCTGACCGCAACTTTAACGGTGCGAGCCGCCTGAATGATGTCTATCGCGTGCTTAACTGAGTTTGTCATGGGGAAAATTCAAGATGAGTAAGAGGGATAACCCTGCACAGATAGGCGGCACCGGTATGAAGCTAATACCAGTACCCTCCACAATCAGACTATCAAATTACCTAACTGTCTAACTGTCTAACTGTCTAACTGTCTAACTGTCTAACTGTCTAACTGTCTAACTGTCTAACTATCCGTGCGATTGGCTTAGCGTCGGGCTTTGGCCTGCATAGCAAATTCTTCTTCGGGCGACAGAATCAATTTTTTACGCCCGATCAGCGCAAAGTAGGCAATCCCAGCCGCGAACCACAGCGCAACCCATAGCACTCCATCACGATAGAGCGGATCACTCAACTGGAAGTACAAGGTAACGAGTGCGATGATGACTGTCAAGCCTGCACCGGCATTGCCTAAGGGGCTGGTGTAAGGGCGCACCATATCAGGCATGTTTTTGCGCAGAAGCATGAAAGACAAGGCTTGCATAATGTAAGAAAACATCGCACCGAACACCGCCATGTTAATCAAGGTGCCGCCGATAACCGATGCGCCTTTATCAGCACCCAATGAGAACCACAGAATAAACATCACCACGAGCGCGACGAGGGAGCCTGTTATCATGGCGATATGGGGTGTTTTACGGGTGCCATGAGTCAGGGATAAGGCTTGTGGAAAATAACCAGCGCGGCTCAAAGAATAAATTTGCCGGCCTTGGGCAAAAATAATCGTGTGAAAGCTAGCAACCAAACCCAACACCGCGACTAAGGCTAAAACCTTGGCAATGTCCGAACCATAAATAGCCTTAAAACCATCTAACAAAGGCTCGCCCGATTTAGCCAGTACATGTGAGCCGATCCCTGCGATAGAAGGGTTTAACCACAGCACTAAAGCCGCTGACACAATCAAGGTGAAGATACCGGCCACAATACCGCGCGGCATATCTTTTTTAGGATCGACTGATTCTTCGGCAGCCAAAGGTAATTGTTCAATCGCTAAAAACAGCCAGACCGCAAAAGGCAGGGCAGCCAGCACTCCACTAAAACCCAAAGGCAAAAATGGACCGTGACCATCCTTGAGAAGTTCGCCTCCCGTGCCCACATTCATTGCCCATTTTTGAAAATCAATCGTGGGTAGAGCGCTAACCCAAAATACGATTAAGCAAGAGAGCGCCAACAGAGTGACGACCAAGGTTACTTTAAAAGACAGTTCAACCCCGATGATATTGAGGCCGACAAACAACACATAAAAACCGATCCACCATAAGGGCAGGTATTCCACCGGTGTGGCGAATATCCCCGCCATATAGCTGCTAATGAAATAAACGATGACGGCGGGCGTGATCACATATTCCACATTTTCAGCCAGACCGGTGATGAAACCGCCCCACGGTCCCATTGAGGTACGGGCAAAAGAATAGGCCGCACC
>JAVKMA010000179.1:0-4966 GCA_031538685.1 Burkholderiaceae bacterium
AGCACTGGACAAGTCAATTGATCTGGGTGTTGAGTGCGATGAAGACATCGTGTTAATTCAAGGTTTGCCTTTAATGTTGGATGAGGTCTTAAATAATTTGATCGACAATGCGATTCGTTACAGTCCGCCAAAAAGCATCATCACCGTGCGATTGGAACGCCATGACACGCACGCTTTATTGTCGGTTGAAGACAACGGCGCTGGTATGAGCGAGCTTGAACGCCTACATATTTTCGATCGTTTTTATCGCGTCTCTAAAACCACCGAAGGCAGTGGCTTGGGCTTATCCATCGTGCAAGAAATTATTAACTTTCACAATGGACAGATCACCGTCTTGGCACAAAAAAACGGCAGCGGCACGGTATTTCAAATTACTTTGCCCATATTCTCGACCATAACAAAATTGATTTGAGATCGGCATATTGACTATGGAACCTGTAAATCCGCCACCTTCAACAGAGCATTTAATCGAAAATTTAACCGATCATATTTTCGATTCCGCGCAGTGGCGACAAAAACGCAAACTTATCGCCTATGCCTGCGTCACATGGTTTGACGTCACTTTGATTACTTTGCTGTTAGCCCCCTATTGGCGCGGCTGGGGTTATCCTTTAACCGCGTTTTATTCGGTCATTTTGGGTTTGCCCATTTTTTATTTAGTGTTGATTTATGTGCTTAATCAACAAATTTTAAAACTGTCCCAAAAATACGAAAAGACATCATGAACAGTCGATTTTTATTATTTTTTTGCGGCGGTGTTATTTTTATCACGCTGTTTTTTGGCTACGAAGGGTATCGCGCAATTCCGCGTGAAACGATGGGATATTTGTTCTTATTCCTGACATTGGGTGTTTACGCGCTCGCCGGAATTTACTTTCGCACCACCAATATCAATGAATATTATTTAGCCAACCGCAATATCAGTGGCTTGAAAAACGGTATGGCCACTGCAGCCGACTGGATTAGCGCCGCCTCATTCATCAGTTTGGCTGGACAATTTTATAACTTAGGCTTTGAAGGTTACGCCTACTTAATCGGCTGGAGCGGCGGATTTTGTTTACTCGCATTTTTAGTCGCGCCCTATTTGCGCCAATCGGCGCTGTACACCTTGCCAGATTTTTTTGCGCATCGCTTTCCTCGCCCATCCCAAAATAAAACGCTGGGCCCAAATTTATCCTCTCATACCAATATCGATACCGATCACGCCAATTTGAATATGCGCTTAACCGCAGCATTGGCATCAATTTTGATTTGCTTTGTCTACGTTGTCGCGCAAATTTATGGCGTCGGACTCATCGTCTCGCGCTTAACTGGGATTGATTTCACCATCGGTATTTTTATCGCCTTAGCCGGAATTTTGGTCTGTTCATTTTTGGGCGGGATGCGCGCCATTACCTGGACACAAGTGTTGCAATATCTGATTTTAATTTTGGCCTTGCTGCTGACTTTGGGATGGATCAGCATGAAACATTTTTCCAATCCGATTCCACATCTGGCGTATACGCAGATTTTGGCGAAAACCCAGGGATTGGAAATTCAAAATAAAAACGATAGTAAAGAAAACGAAATTCGCTACCGTTATGAATTGCTTGTCCTGGACTACCAAAAGAAAATTAACGCCTTGCCGCAATCCTGGCGAGAGGAACAAAACAAGCATCTTTTTCGTTTGAATCATTTGAAACAAAACAATGCATCCTTCGATTTGATCAAAAAAGCTGAAGCCGAATTAGCACAATTTCCCAAAAACTCTGAAGAAGCCGTGGTGGTCTGGCAAAAGGCGTTGATCGAAGCGCGACAACACTCTCACTCGCTCAACGATTTAACTGCACCGGCAAATAATGATATTCGTGAAGGTCGCTGGTTTAATTTTATCGCGCTGGTGTTTTGTTTAATGATAGGTACCGCGAGCTTGCCGCATATTTTGACGCGCAGCTATACCGCGCAAAACGTTCGCGCGGCGCGGAAATCCATTTTTTGGACACTGTTTTTTATTTTGTTGTTCTATTTGTCTTTGCCGCTATTGGTCATGTTGGTCAAATACGAATTGCACACGCAATTGATCGGATTCTCTTTTGACGCCCTACCCAACTGGGTGTTGTATTGGACACAGTTGGATCGCAAAGATCCGCTGTTGCACTTGCTTGACATGAATGGTGACAACATCGTGCAAGCCGGTGAAATTATTTTTTCTAACGACAGTCTGATGCTGGCGGCACCCGAAATTGCTTCGCTACCGTTTGTCTTATCTGCCCTGATCGCCGCTGGCGCACTGGCTGCAGCCTTGTCTACCGCTGATGGCTTGTTGTTATCAATTGCGTCAATTTGCTCGCACGATATTTATTTTCATCTCTTTAGTCGCGAATCCGTTCCACGCAAACGCGTGACCGTATCGAAGCTCGTTTTGTTAGTGATGGCAATGTTGGCCGCTTATCTGGCGTCGCTACGACCAGGCAATATTGTGCTGTTAGTTGAAATTGCCTTTTCCTTGTCAGCAAGTATTTTCTTCCCATCGTTAGTCTTGGCGGTGATGTGGCGACGCGCCAACTATTACGGCACTTTGTGGGCAATGGCGGTTGGATTACTGGTGACTGTCTGTTATTTTTTCTTAACCTATCCTGGAACCGGCGGCAGTCCTGATTCGGGCTTACTTGACATCGGTCACGGTGCCGCTGGATTGTTTGGTGTGATCGCAGGATTTATCACTCACGCGATTGTCAGTTCAGTGACTAAACCTAATCCCGCAACGGATCAATTCGTTGCACACTTACGTCGCGCATAAGTGCTTCAGTCTTGTCGCGCGTGATGCCTGATGTGTTTTTATAAGCTCACGTATTTTTATAAACTCACAATCTCATATTGCGAGGGATCAGCCAAAACCGCACGCAACAAGCGATTATTAAATTCGTGACCTGCTTTGTGCCCATGATAGTGCGCCAATAAAGGATAGCCGGCCAAATATAAATCTCCAATGGCGTCAAGAATTTTGTGGCGAACAAATTCATTTTCGTAACGCATATCAGCATCATTCAAAATATCAAACTCGTCCATCACAATGGCGTTTTCCAAAGAACCACCGCGCGCTAAACCCATACCACGCAGCATTTCGACTTCGTGCATAAACCCAAAAGTTCGCGCACGCGCAATTTCTTCATCGTATACCTCGGTCGTCAAATCAATGTGGGCGTACTGACCTGATTGATTGATTTTGGGATGATTAAATTCAATAAAAAAATCGAGTGCAAAACCTTGATACGGTGACAAGCGCGCCCATTTTTCTTGTCCATTTTTAGTCTCCCGAACTTCAATCTCTTTGGTAATTCGCATAAATTTTTTCGGCGCGGCTAAATCACAAATTCCCGCTTCTTGCAATAAATACACAAAAGTCGCGGCAGATCCATCCATGATCGGTACTTCTTCGTTATCCAGTTCGACAATCAAATTATCAACCCCCATGCCGGCGCACGCCGACATCAAATGCTCAACCGTCGAGACCCGAGTGCCGTCTTTCTCCAAAACCGAGGCCATTCGCGTATCGCCAACCTGCGTCGCTTGCGCCGGAATTTTCACCGACGGGATTTGATCGACACGATGAAAATGGATTCCTTGATTCGCCAGGGCGGGCAACAAACGCATCGTGACGCGTTTGCCCGAATGCAAACCCAAACCCACTGCTTGCACTGGTTTGACAATGGTGCGTTGATTTTTATGCAGATAAGTAATCGCGCCTTTGTTGATTGCATTGGGTGAAATGGCGCGATCAGTCAATGCGGTGAAAGGTTCTGCTGTGGAAAGTTCTGCAGTCATAAGAAATTTACAAAAAAGTCATTAAAGAAAAACTCATGCGCTGGATTTTACGCGCGCAAATAGTCTAAGCGTCCACGCATCCAGCGTAGTAAATGAATGCGCACTAAATCTGGATTTTTTACCAATGCATCAATCGCAAGCTCTTGCGCTTGCGAAATCAAATATTGATCGGCATCAATATCAGCAAAACGTAATAGTGCATCACCGGCTTGACGCGCGCCCAATAGTTCACCCGGGCCGCGTTGTTGCAAATCAAAGCGTGCGATTTCAAATCCATCGTTACTGGTATGCATGACGCGCAAACGCTCTTTGGCTAAACGTGACAATGGCGTTTGAAACATCAATAAACAGACGGACTGCTGCGCTCCGCGTCCGACGCGCCCACGCAATTGATGTAATTGCGACAAGCCAAAACGTTCAGAATTTTCAATCACCATCACACTGGCATTGGGAACATCAACACCCACTTCAATCACGGTGGTCGACACCAGAATATCCAATTCGCGCGCGCTAAACGCCGCCATGATGTCGTGTTTTTCAGTGGCTTTTAAACGTCCATGTAACAAACTGATACGTCGATTGGGCAAAGCTTCGCACAAATTTTGATAGCTCTCTGTTGCGGTAGTTAATTGCAAGGTTTCAGATTCTTCGATCAGCGGACAGACCCAATAGGCTTGACGTCCTTCTGCAATTTCGGCATCCATGCGCGCAATCACTTCGCTACGTCGACTTTGATCGACCACCCGCGTTTTCACCGCAGTGCGTCCGGGCGGCAATTCGTCTAGCACCGAAATATCCAAATCAGCAAAATAGCTCATCGCCAAAGTTCTTGGAATCGGCGTGGCGGTCATCATTAAATGATGCGGCACCCATCCAGATTCAGCTGACTCAATGGAAACAGCCTCATCAGTATTTTTCACCACATTGCGCAGAGCCAGTCTTTGCGCTACGCCAAAGCGATGTTGCTCATCAATAATCGCCAAACCTAAACGCGCAAAAGATACCGTCTCTTGAATCAAAGCGTGCGTGCCAATCACCATTTGTGCTTGCCCGCTGGCGATCAATTCCAATTGCCGCGCCTTATCAGATTTTTTTTGACTGCCGCTTAACCATGCCAAGGTAATTCCCAAAGGACTCAACCACTGCGTCAATTTGTGGAAAT